>JBGOXY010000004.1:0-27574 GCA_041479415.1 Anaerolineae bacterium | reverse complement strand
GCAGAGATGATCACCGGCAGCACGACCGGGAAGAGCAGGATCGGCAACAGCACGTCGCGCGTGCGCGCCTGCACCGCCATCGCAGAAAGCAGCGTGCCCAGCGCGACGTAGCCGACCGATCCAAGTGCTACCACCAGCAGCAACAGTGGCTGGAACAGGTTGACGTTGTACAGTGCGCTGTAGACCGGCAGGACGAGAATCTCCATGATGGCCATGAAGACCAGGTTGCCCAGCGCCTTGCCGAAGTAGATGGCGCTGCGGTCGACCGGCGCCAGTAGCAGACCCTCCAGGCAGCCCCCGTCGCGTTCGAGGGCCAGCGAGCGGTTGAGGCCGAGCGTGCCGGCGAAAGCAAAGGTGACCCACAACACGCCGGCGGTCACGCTCTGGCGCGCGCGCACATCCAGCTCGAGGGCGAAATTGAATACCAGCACAACCAGCAGCGCAAACACCAGCATGCCGCTGATCAGCTCTTTGCTGCGCAACTCGGCGGCCAGATCCTTCCACACGATGGCGCCAACGGCGCGCGCGAAGCCGCCGCGCGCAGGGCGCAATGTGGGCAGGGCACGCTCAGCGGCGGGCATTCACCGCCTCCTGGTAGAGCGAGGGCAGCCGGTCGAGGGCGAACTCGCCGCGCCGCCAGCTGGCGGCAATCACTCCGCGCGAGAGCACATCCACGCGGTCCCCGAGCGCGGCGGCGCGCAGCAGATCGTGCGAGGTCATCACGATCGTGCGCCCGGCGGCGGAGGTGGCCCGCAACAGATCATCCAGCAGCTCGCTGGCCTGCTGATCGAGGCCGGTGTAGGGCTCGTCGAAGAGCAGCACCTGCGGTTCGTGCAACAGGGCGCGCGCCAGCGAGAGACGCTGCTGCATACCCCGCGAAAATGAACGAACCGGGTCGCGCCGGCGCGCCGCCAGACCCACTTGGTCGAGGGCTTTCTCCACACGCGCCGCGAGATCAACGAGTCCGTACATTCGCCCGTAGAAGCGCAGATTTTGTTCGGCCGAGAGGTCGCCATAGAGCAAAGGCTGGTGCGACAGCACGCCGATGCGCCGGCGCACCTCGGTGGCCTCCTGCGGCAGGCGGCACCCGGCCACGCGCACTTCGCCGAAGGCGGGGCGCACCAGCGAGGCCAAGATGCGAATGAGGGTCGTCTTGCCGGCCCCATTCGGCCCGAGCAGGACGACAAACTCACCCGCCGCGACCTGGAAGTTGAGCTTGCGCAGCACCACGCGCGGGCCGAAGGCCTTGGTCAGGTTGCGCACCTCGATGGTCATGGCGTCTGGCCGTCCTCAAGTTCCATCAGCCGCTCCCTGAGGGCTGCGCGGCGGGCTGTGTACTCGCTCTCCTTCACCCGGCCGGCCTGATGGTCGTCATCCAGATCGGCGAGAGATTGGAGCAGCCTCTCGCGTTCCTCGTGCGGTCCGGCTTCATCATCCGCCCCAGGTTTATCGTCGCGGCGCGAGCGCCACCAGCCCCACAGGCCGGCGCCGATCAGCACCCCGCCCAGCACCACGGCGGCGATGATCAGTTCGTTGCCCTCCGCCCCCGCGGTGCTCGAGGCAGCCGCCGGTTTGCCCGAGAGCGTGAGGGTCAGCGTCTGTCCTGCGGCCAGCGCGCCGCCGGAATACGTGCGGTAGGCCACGCCTTCGATCTGACGCACCCCGGAGTCCTGCAGCGCCTCGCTCTCCACGCGCATCCCGTCGGGCACAACGATGATTTCGCCTGAGACCGGATAGCGAACCGGGAACTCCAGCTTGGCGCTGCGCGTGTAAGGAATATCGAAGGAGAACACGACCTGATGTGAGCCCTGGCCGGGGATCACCGCCAGCGTGTCGGCAAACCCTGTCTCCGTCTGGATGTAGCGTCCGCCCAGCTCACCCTCTTGCATCTGCAGGTTGACCGCGGTCTTGGGCAAATCGAAGAACAGTGTGCCCTCGCCTGTGCCGGCGGCCACCAGCGCATGCGAATCTGAATTCGAAAGGGTGGCCAGTGCGCCAACGCGCACCACCTCCTGGCCGGCCACCGGCTCGAGAAAGAGGTGCAGGCGGTCGATGCTGATACCCGTCGCGTCGCGGGTGGTATCGTAGAGGATGACATTTAACTCGAGCGTGCTCTCGTCGGTCTGGGCTTGCGCCACCTCCGAGAAGTACGAGACCCCGAGGTAGTCTGCCTCGATGATCACGGCACGTTGCGGCGAGAACTCTACGCCATCGAACCGGAAGCGGCCTTGACTGTCGGTCAGCTCGGTGAGAGGATCCAATTCCTGCGTCCCGTCGAAGCGGCGCAGTGAGATCGCGAGATTCGCCATGGGCTGCTGGGTGGTGCCGTTGAGCACCTTCCCGCTGACCTCCGCCACGGCCGAGATGCCCTCCGGCAATGTGGCGGCTGGGTTCACGCTGCCGCCCAGGGCCGTCGCGATCGCGACGGCCAAGCCAGGTGCGTAGCTCAGGCTGCGCACGTAGCTCACCAGGCTCCACCGTTCATCCTCGCTGAGGGTGGTGCCAAGGGCGGGCATGCCGTGCGAGCTGCCCTCGCCGATCAGGGTGAAGAGGTCTTGTGCGCTGCGTTCGACCAAGGTCTGCGGCTTGCGCAAATCGCGCAGAGGAACTGTTACCGTGCCGGGCTGTGCTCTATCGCCGGCACCCTCGGGCCCATGGCACTTGCCGCAGTGGGCCTCGAAAAGTGCACGTGCCGGTTGGAGATCATCCGCACTTTGTGAGAGCGACAGCGCATAGTAGGTCGCGTTCCAGCGTTCGGTTGCGGTCAGCGCGTTGCCGAAGGGTGGCATGAAGCGCGGCATATTGCCGACGGTGATCATACCGAACCATTCGAGGGGGACAGCCGTGCGCCCGAGCTCGATGCTGCCGATAGCCGCGGGCGGATTCGAAAGCTGTGTGGCAAGCTCGCCGTCGCCCATCCCCCGCTCGCCATGGCATGCTGCGCAGCGTTCGAGAAAAATCGCGCGGCCTGCCTGTAAGTCGATCGATGCCGGCGGCTCAACCGGTTCGGGCGTGGCCGAGGGGCCGGCCGTGGCAGGTAATTCCGTCGCGGACGAGGCCGTCGCGGCGGCCGGCTGGGCCAGCCCGGGCGGCGGCGTGATGTCCTCCGAGAGCGAGCATCCCGCCAGCCCAAGTGGAAGCAGGAGCGCCATGGTTAAGACTGCGATACTTCCACCTCGCGGCAGTGGCAGCGCGCGGCGCCAGCCGCCGGATCGGTCGTGTGCAGAGTGATGGCCATGAAGAAGGAAGGACACGGGAACCTCGCTCGAGAGCGATCGATCAGGTCGTCTTGTCGTGGCGCAACGCGGTACCGCAACTCGGGCAGAATTTGTCGCCCACCTGAACCGGCGTGCCGCAGGCGGGGCAGAAGCCTGCTTTGCGCTTCGCCCCATTCGGCGCGGGCTGAGCGCGGTGAGCCCGGATCTCATCTTCAAGCGCGGCGTCTCGCTCCGCGCGCGGGGTGCGGCGCGCCGCGATTTCGCGTTCGAGCGCCTGCTCGCGCCCGCCTGGGACGCCGCCGGTCGTGCCGCGGGCCTCATCCAGGCGCCGTAGTTGATCGGCACCCTGGGCCACCAACTCCTGCCGACGCACCGGGAATTCGTCGTCGGCAATTTTGCCCAAGGCGCGGTCGAAATCCAATTCGCGCAGCGTGTCGATCGTGCGATCCAATTCGGCCTCCAGCGAGGAGACCCCGGGTGCGGGCCGCGGCGTGCCGGCCCGCTGCCCGAGCAGCGGCTGGGCTAGCAAGATGACAACCAGGATGAGAACGGCCAGCGCGGTCAGCAGAGCGGCAACGTCCATTAGGGTTTCACCAGCGGATCGAGGATGGATTGGAGTTCATTCATTTCGATCGGGCCGATCTTCACGCGCACGAGCGTGCCCTGACGATCGACGAAGTAAGTTTCCGGAACGCCGCGGATACGGAAGGCCTGCGAGATGCGGGTGCCCAGATCGGGTCCGTTGGGATAGGTAATGCCGAAGCGTTCGAGGTAGGCGCGCGCCTCGGGTTCCGTGTCTACGTAATCGACACCCAGAAAGGACACGCCCTGATCGCGGTACTTCTGCCAGCCGGCCTCCAGGGTGGCGGCTTCCTCCTCGCATGGCTTGCACCAAGAGGCCCAAAAGTTAACGACCACCACCTGCCCTTTAAGATCACCCAGGCGGATTGTTCCTCCGTCAAAGGTGGTCAGGGTGAAATCGGGGGCCGGTCCACTTGAGACCGGGCCGGCTTGGGTGCGGTACAGGCCAAAACCCACCAAAGCGAGCAGGGCAGCCAACCCGCCCCATAGCAGGAGGCGTCCGAAATTCCGCGCAGGCGGCGAAGGCGGTGGAGAAGCGGGTGTATCAGACATGTCTCATTCTCGTCGTTGGAGTTCGTCTTCGATGCGGCGGGTGTAGTCGTCTTCGGCCGCGGGCGGCTGCGAGGCCATAGGCCTCGCAGCGCGCCGCCAGGTGCGCACGGCGCGATAGACAATGTACGCCCCGACCACGAAGGCCAGCGGCGGCAACAGGTAGACCAGCAGGCTGAGCCCGCGGGCCGGCGGCGCGGCGAGTACGCGCGCCCCATATTGCTCGACAAAGTAGTTCTTGATCTCTTGCTCGCTCCAGCCCGCAGTCAGTTTCTCGCGAATGGTCTGGCGCCATTGAGCGCATGCCTGAGTCGGACACACGTCCAGCGGCACGTTCTCGCACACCGGACAGTAGAGCTGTTTGGCAACAACGTTGACCTGATCGTCGGAAGGCGTCGGCTCCTGGGCCCGGGCGGGCGAGGCCGGCGAATAGATCACGGAGGCCAACCCGATCCCGAGGATGAAAAGAATCAGTGCAACGCGCGGCAGGGTGGAAGGGCGGTGATGAGTCACAGTTTTTCTCTTCCTCGGGGCCGTTCTACTTTGATTGAGACACAAGCGCGCTGGCCGGCACACGGGCCGCGGCGCGTGTGCGATCGCGATCCGGCCAGGCAGCCACCAGCGTTCCCAAGATGAACACCAGCGACCCGCTCCAAAGGAAATTGATCAGCGGGTTGAGGTAGATCTTGAACGTTGCCCCGCTCGACCCAATGGGCTCCCATCCGACGAGCAGCACGTAGAAATCGCCTTCCAAGCTGCTGTACACGCCGGGGATAGTCATGGGCTGCTGACTGGTGTAGTAGTAGTCGCGCCGCGGATAGAGTTCGGCTACCTTCTGCCCGTCGCGGTAGACCGTCGTTACGGCGCGGGCGACCAGGCGGTCGTCGGGCGCGTTGAATTCGGCCAGCGAGTCGTAGGTCATCACGTACTTGCCGAGCGTGATCTGCTGGCCTTCGGCCAGCGTGCCTTGCGTCTCCTGTTGGTAGAACTCGCTGCCGATGATGCCGATGGCCATCAGCACCACACCCAGGTGAATAATGTACCCGCCGTAGCGACGGCGGTTGCGTCCGGCCAAGTTCCACAACGCCACCGGAAGGGCTTCTTTGTTGATGCGCCGGCGCGCCAGTGCGCCGCGCCAGAATTCGGAGAGCGTTACGGACGTGACAAATGCGGCCAACCAGAAGCCGAGCAGCGCCGCCGGGTTGTGCGTCCCGCTGAGCCCAAGTCCCAGCGGCACGAGCAGCGACGCCCCGAGCGGCCAGATGATCAGCCGCCCCAGCGAACGCCCGGCGGTTCGGCCCCAGGCGGCGAGCGGGGCAATGCCCATCAGCAGCAAGAGGCCAGCGAACATCGGCCCCGTCGTGCTCTGATAGAACGGCGGGCCGACGGTGACTTTCTGACCCGTGAACAGTTCCGAGATGAGCGGGAAGATGACGCCCCAGAAGCAGGCGACGAGGATGCTGACGAAGAGCAGGTTGTTCAGCAAGAACAGACTCTCGCGCGAAAGCAGCGAGGTGAGTTGATTCTCACCGCGCAGATCATTCCAGCGCGAGAGCAGAAGCGCCAGCGAGGCCGCAAAGCTCAGGCCGATGAAGCCGAAGAACGCCGGGCCGATGGCCGACTGGGCGAAGGCATGTACTGACGAGAGCACGCCTGAGCGCGTGAGGAAGGTGCCGAAGATAACCAGGCAGTAGGTGAGGATGACCAGCACCATGTTCCAGTGCTTGAGCATGCCACGCTTTTCCTGGATCATCACCGAATGCAGGAAGGCCGTCCCAGTTAACCACGGCATGAAGGCGGCGATTTCCACTGGGTCCCAGCCCCAGTAGCCTCCCCAGCCGAGCACGTCGTAGGCCCAGCGCCCGCCGAGCACCAGCCCCATCGACAGGAAGAGCCAGGCCACGAGTGTCCAGCGCCGCGTCACGCGGATCCACCGGTCGTCGGTGCGGCGCGTGATGAGTGCGGCCATGCCGAAGGCATACGGAATGACGAAGCTGACAAAGCCCAGGTAGAGCATGGGCGGGTGGATGATCATGCCGGGATGGCGCAAGAGCGGATTGAGCCCTTGCCCGTCGCCAGGCGTGACCAGCACCGCACCGCTCGGGGCGAACATGGCTTTGACCGTCTCGCCGGCCGGCGCCGCCCACAGCCGCGCAAAGGGGTTCTCAAAGAGGATGATCAGGCTGAGGAAGAAAGCCAGCGTCACGAGAGCCACGACGACCACCCATGGCAGAAACTCGCGATCGCGGTCCCAGCGGCGGAGCCCGGCCGCCGAAGCGAAGGCCGCCATCAGCCATGACCAGAAGAGCAGCGATCCGGCCTGCCCCCCCCACAGAGCGGTCGCCTTGAGGTAGCCGGGCATGCTGCGGCTGGTCACCGAATAAACGAACTCCACTTCGAAATGATTGGTCACCAGCAGGGCCACCAGGCACAAGGCCGAGAGGGTCACCAACGGCCAGGTCAGCAACATCGCCTGGCGCGCACTCAGCACCCACGCCTCGCGCCGTGTGCGTGCACCGTACAGCGCAGCGGCGATGCCGTAGATCGAAACCAGCAGGGTGATGACCAGGACGGCAAAACCCAGATTCGCCAGCATGTGTTTCCTTTCTGCTTCAGCTCACCGGCCGGAGACAACAACACTGGCGCGCCGGCTCGAGGACTTTCGCGCTCCTCTCGCTGGACGCGCCAGTCGTTCGCGGAACGGCGCGTGCGCGCCGCGCTACCCGGATTGTTCGGGCAGCGCGGACTCGTATCGGGTGGGGCACTTGAGCAGGACTTCATCGGCGTAGAAGATGCCGTCCTCGCCCAAATGACCGGTGAGAATGGCCTGCGCCTGGTCGCGCATCAGGTCCGGCTTGGGGCCGATGTAGACAACGGGGATGCGCGCCGCGGATGGATTCTTGACCGCCGCCTCGAGCGCCGCCGCCAGCCCGCCGGAGGCTTCGATCTCTTGGATGTCACCGGGCACGTTGGCGATGGTGAAGGAAAGGGTCAGGCTCTGCGGGTCGTAGGCAATCGTGTCGCCGACGACCGCTCCCGACACCTTGACATTGCGGCTGCCCAGGCTGGAGGCTTTGGACTCCAATTCTTCAACCGTAAGGAAGTACTGCGCCGCAGCCTGCGTCGACGAGATGATCAAGTAGCCAACCGCCGCTAGAATCAACAAGCCGCCGATGATGAACTTCGTGCGCCCGCCGGAGGCCGGTCGGCCGCTCCCCCGCGGCGCATCGTTGCGTGTCGCTTCCATGAATCGCTCCTCCTCCAATTCGCGCTTCTTTCTCACCAGTAGATGATGGATGTCTCGCCCGCTCTTGCGATTGAGAAAGCTCTTACAAGCATGACTTCCATTTTCGCGGCTCGAGATTAGGCGGGGATGAGAGTACGGTTGGAATCGCCTAAACCATTATTCATTGCGGCGCAGTTGGGTCCCGCACATGCTGCAAAAGACGGCCTGGGCCTCGGCCTGTGCTCCACAGTTATGACAGAACAGACGCGCTCCGCCCTCCGTGGCCGGCCTGTGTCGCAGCCGCCCCGGCCGCGCGCTGTCCTCTCCCTTTCGGCCGCGCACGAAGAAGACCACGGCCAGGGCCACGAGCATAACCCCCACGGCAGCTAAAACCCATGGCCAGTAGGGCCAGGCCAGCAACCGCTCTCCCAGCGAAGCTGGACGCGCGATCGGTTCGACCGGTTGCAGCCGTTCGAAGCTCAGACCGCTGCCCGTTTTGTCGTAGGCCACTTCGACGACCTGTGGCTGACCAGCCGCCAGGCCGCCCAACGTTGCACTGAAGTAGGTCATGCCATCGCTGCCCACCGTGCCGCTGCCCAGAGCCGGGTTCACAATGATGCCAGTCGCCTGCACGGGCTGCTGCACCTCGACCACGAACTCGCCGACCGCATAATCCCCCGGCCAAGTGAAGACAAAGCGGTGGTCGCTGTCTTGCACAAGCAGCGCTGGGTCGTAGTATTCGAACTGCACCTCCCGCACGCTGGTGGTGAAGCTAACCAGCGCCAGATCGCCCACCACCTGGCGTTGATAGGGCAGGCTGATCAGATTGAGATCGTCCTGGCGATAAGCCACGGCGCTTGGCTCGCCCGCCGCCGCCGGAATGCGGAACGCGAGGCCCACCGGCAAGGTTTGATCGGCGGGCAGTACGGCGCGGTAGATCACCAGCACGCCCGGGCGATCATACTCGGGCCACAGGCTTACCTGCAGCCGATCGAGGACGACCGGGGCTTGGGCCTGCACCGCGAACGGGACAAGCAGGGCAAGGATGAGAAGGAGCACGGCCGATCGTTTCATGGTGTCATCGGACCTCTGGCTTCCCTTATAACCTGTTTGACCGCGGCTGCCAAGGTATTTGCCCGGCCGGTGCACGCACACAGGCCTGGCACCGACGGTCTCGGGCCCCGCGCCCGGTATCCGCTTCCTCCGCGGCCGGAGGCCACAATGGGGAAGGGCCCCGAAAGAGAATATAATCTTCGCGGTCCCCTGCCCTCGTTGTTCGGCTCCACTCTCACCTTGCCGTCAGGGGAACCAGGAGCGCCCGATGAGCCCCACCCGCGAGACCTATTCCGTCGAGTTGGCTGGACTGCGGCGCGAGCTGCCCTTGTTTCAGGTTGCCCCGGGGCTGCGCATCGCCATTCTCAACATCCTAGGCGACACGGAACTCGTCCA
Organism: Anaerolineae bacterium; assembly: GCA_041479415.1. Taxonomy (GTDB): domain Bacteria; phylum Chloroflexota; class Anaerolineae; order Anaerolineales; family RBG-16-64-43; genus RBG-16-64-43. Next base: position 18,550 of record JBGOXY010000004.1, on the reverse strand, counting down.
GCGCTGCGCCGAGGAACTGGCGCAACGCCTGCAGGGGCGTTCCTTCGACTTGCTGGTGACGGCTGAGGCCAAGAGCATTCCGCTGGCGCACGCGCTGTCGGTGGCCACCGGCAAGGGCTACGTCGTCCTGCGCAAGGTCTACAAACCCTACATGGGCGATAGCGTGCAGGCCGAGACGCATTCGATCACCACCGGCGCCTCGCAGACACTGTACCTGGACGAGAAGGATCGCGCGTTGGTTGCGGGCAAGCGGGTGCTGCTGCTCGACGATGTGATCAGCACCGGCTCGACCCTGCAAGGAATGCGCATGGTGATGGACAAAGCGGGCGCCATCATTGGCGCGGAAGCAGCCATCTGCACCGAGGGCGAACGGGCGAAGTGGCAGAACATCGTCGCCCTGGCCCACTTGCCCGTGTTCACCGAGTAGCCTGCACCCTTCTATCGGTGGCATCAGCCGCGTGGCGCGGCCAGAGGGAATAGGTGGAACGATGAGCGAGAAGCCGGTCGATCGGCGCCAGGCGGAAGAAGCCGTCCGGCGCGAAGGGCGTTTGCCCCCGGGGCAGGCGCTGACCCAGAAATTCCCTGTGCTGCACTACGGCCCGGTGCCGTCCTTCAACCCGGCCACTTGGGACTTGCGCGCCTTCGGCGAGGTGGAGGAACCCAAACGCTGGACGTGGGATGAATTCAGCCGGTTGCCGCGCACGCGGCGGGTCATGGACATTCATTGCGTCACGCGTTGGAGCAAATTCGACACCGAGTGGGAAGGCGTCTCACTCAAGGATCTCATCGAGCAGGGGGCCGTCCGTCCCAAGCCCACGGCCCGCTTTCTCATGCAGCACTGTGAATACGGGTTCACAGTCAATATCCCGTTGGAGGTTGCCCTTTCAGAAACTTTCCTGCTGGCAACGCACTACGCCGGCCAGGCGCTCACCCCGGATCATGGCTACCCGCTACGGGGTATCGTCGGCTTATTGCCCGGTCGCCAGGATCTTCAGGCGCCGTACTTCTGGAAAGGCGGCAAATGGCTGCGCGGCCTGGAGTTCATGCGCGAGGACCGTCTTGGTTTCTGGGAAGAGGCCGGCTACCACAACCGCGCCGACGTGTGGAAAGAAGAACGATTCGCTTGAGGCCGGCCGCGCGGCCTCGCCAGACACCCCACTGTGGAGGCAGATGTGCCGCCGCGCATGCCGAACTGGCGCGCATTGAAATGGCGACGGCCTTCCCCCGGGCCACCCACACATGATGTGGGCGACCCGTTCGCCGTGGCGCGCGAGCGTATGGTCGAGGAGCAAATCGCCGCGCGCGGCGTACACGATGAGCGCGTGCTGGCCGCGCTGCGTGCCGTTCCACGCCACGCCTTTCTCCCCGAACATCTTGGCCACGAGGCCTACCTCGATACCCCGCTGCCCATCGGCAGCCACCAGACTATTTCACAGCCCTACATCGTGGCGCTGATGACCGAGTTGCTGGGCTTGGATGGAGACGAACGCGTGCTCGAGGTGGGCACTGGCTCGGGCTATCAGGCGGCTGTGCTCAGCCTTCTCACGCGCGAGGTGTTCACTATCGAACGCCACGCCGACCTTGCCACCCATGCACGCCAGGTGCTCGCCCGCTTGCATTGCAGCAACGTCGAGGTGGTCGTCGGCGACGGAACGTGCGGACTGGCCGAGCATGCGCCATACAACGGGATTATTGTGACGGCGGGCGCGCCGCACGTTCCGCAACCGTTGCTCGACCAACTCGCCCCCGCAGGCACGCTGGTGCTGCCCGTGGGTGAGGCCAGCTCGCAGGTGCTGGAGGTCTGGCGGCGAACGCCGGCCGGGCTCGAACGCGAAGAGGTGACGCCGGTATGTTTCGTTCCGCTGATTGGCGAACACGGCTGGCGCGACGACGTATGCGCCTAACAAACGCCGGGCGGGCTTCCCTAATCCTGTTGCTGTGCGCGGGGTGCATCGTGCACAGCGCTCCGGCAGCCGCCGCAACACCCCTCCCGTCGGCTGCCCCAGTAGCCACGGCCACCCCCCTGCCAAGCCTCGCGCCGCCACCCACGCCCTCCCCCTCACCCCAGCCCACCCTCACCCCCGCGCCGCTCGCCGCGCGCGTGCTCATCATCACCATCGACGGATTGCGCGCCGACGCCCTCTACCGGGTGAGCATGCCCGTGCTGGCCGGCTTGATGCAAAGCGGCGCGAGCAGCCTGAGCGCCCAGACCATTCTGCCGAGCGCCACACTCATGGCGCATGCGTCGATCATTTCCGCCTTCTGTATGGCGAAACATGCCATTACGTGGAACGACTACCGCCCCGAGCTGGGCGAGACGCACGCCGTCACGCTCTTCGACCTGGTGCATGCCACCGGCGGACGCACGGTGATGGTGGTGGGCAAAGAGAAACTCATCCAGATCGTTCACGCCGGCACGGCCGACGTGTTCGCCTACGTCGCCGGGCACGACCGCGATGTGGCGGCGCGCGCGGTGAGCGAGATGGCCCAGGGCTTCGAGGCGATGTTGGTACACTTGCCGGTCGTGGACGGGGTGGGACACACCTTCGGCTGGATGTCGCCGCAGCAGGTGAGTGTGATCGAACGGGCCGATACGGCGGTGGGCACCTTGCTCGAGGGGCTCGAGGCCAACGGCCTAACCCCAAGCACGCTGATCATCCTCACCGCCGATCACGGCGGGCACGCGTTCACTCACGGCAGTGACGCGCCCGAAGACACCACCGTGCCGTGGATCATGGCCGGCCCGGGCGTGGTGCCGGGCCTGCGGCTTGTCTCGCCCATCAGCGTGATGGATACGGCGGCTACAGCCGCTTGGGCATTGGGTTTGCCGCGGCCTGGGGAGTGGGATGGCCGCGCCGTCGAAGAAGCGTTCGGCATACCGGTCGATATCGGGTCGATCCCGGTGGCCAATGCGATGTGCGCGCAGTGAAAGATGAGTGCGGTGGAGCCTGCCTGGCGTGCCAGCGAGGCGGCTCTCGTGCGCTCGGGCCACCCGGGGATCTTCAAGCGTACGAGAAAGATGCGGGGCTCCTCATCGGAGCCCCGCATGATTCATTCTTCCAGATGAAACCGCTGCGCTAGCGGCCGAGGTGCATGGGCATGATCACGTGCAGGAAGTCGTCCTGACCGACCGGCTTGATGACGCCCGGGCTGGCCGGGCCGGTGGTCTCGAGGGCCACGTTGGGTGTTTTGACGACGCTTAACACGTCCACCAAGTATTTAACGTTGAAGGCGATCTCGATCGCCTGGCCCTCGACCGAAGCCTCCACTACCGTTTCGCCTTCGCCGGTCTCGGCGGCCGTGGCCATCACCTGCAGGTTGCCCGGTGTTGAATCGGCGCCCGGCGTCACTATGAGGCGCGCCGAGTGCGAGGCTTGGCGGGCGAAGATATCCGCCGCGCGGCAGGCTTTGAGGAACTGGGCGGTAGTCATCACCGTGCGCGTGGAGCACGACTTGGGAATGATCGGCGAGAAGTCGGGGAAGGTGCCCTCGATCAGAGACGAGGAGAGTTCGGCGTCCTTCATGCGGAAGATCACCTGGCCGCGCCCGGCGGGCAGGAACATCCACACCAATTCGTCGCCGTCGCCGATCAAGCGCCCAAGTTCGTTGAGCGCGCGAGCCGGGACGATGACTTTGATCGGATCCTTGACCGCGGCCGAGAGCTTGGTGGTGCGCACGGAGAGGCGGAACCCGTCGGCAGCCGCCATGGTCAGCGTCTCGCCTTCCACTTTGACCAGCACGCCGGTGAGGATCGGGCGCGTGTCGTCGGTGGCCGCGGCCAGTGCCACCTGAGCGATCGTCTCACGCAAGTCGTCCACGTTGAGAGCAATGCCCTCGCCCGCCCCGGCCGACGGCAGCACCGGGAACTCCTGCGCGTCCATGCACTTAATCTCGCTGGTGAATCTGGCGCAATGCAGCTTGAGCGACATGCGCCGCGTGTCGAGTTGCATGCCGACCTGCTCGTTGGGCAGCGCGTTGACAAAGTCCACGAAGGTGCGCGCAGGGATGGTGGTCGAGCCGGCCTGCTCCACCTTGGCCCCGATCCAGCAGGTGATGCCCATCTCCAGGTTGGTGGCCGCTAGCTTCAGACGCCCCTCGTCGGTAGCGACGAGCACGTTGCCCAGCACCGGCAAGACGCTGCGCGCGGCCACGGCGCGTGACACCATGCCCAGTCCGCGGGCCAGATTCTCCTGCAGGCACGAGACTTTCATCGACGATTCTCCCTGAACGCGCGCCGCCGGCGCCGGAATGGTGGACAGGCAGAAGTATACATCGGTTCGCCCTGCCCAACGGGGCCTGCTGTTTGTTGTTGCAGGAGGCTTGCCAGCGGTCTATTCCGCGGGGGCGACGAAGTAGGCCACCGCGCGTGTTCCATCCATGGCCAGGGTGAGCGTGAACCCCGGCCTCTCGTGCGGGATTCGAATCACACGGACGATCTCCGCCATTGCCTGGCGGTCGGGGATCAGCTCGGGCAGGCAGTTGGCGGCCTGTTCCAGGAAATCCTCGTTGAGCCAATCCCCTTCGTTCGAGGTGGAGATGGCCAGTGGGTAGATCTGCGCCTCGAACAAATCCTGAAAGAAGTGCGTCCCAAACGAGGGGTCGGGCCGTGCGCCCTCCGGCCCGCTGCCAAGTTCGACCAGCGCGCTGGCGTTGTAGATCTCGGCGTACCCGACCGGCACACCCAGGCGCGAGTTGGAGGACCCCCAGCGGCCGGGGCCCAATAGGATGAAGCGCAAACCTGCCAGGCGCGCATTGAGTTGGCCGACGAGGCGGGCCACCTCGGCGCGCGTGCCATCCTCGCGGATGGCCTGATAGGCCTCGGGCGGGACATACACGAGATACTCCACCTGGTCCACATGGCCGCGTGGAATCATGCGCGTGGCGCGGAACAGCACCTGCTCGTCGCGCAAGCCCTGCGGAAGGGCCACAGACCCTCCCGCGCGCAGGTTGCTCTGTGGCCGGCACTGCAGGAGGTGCAGCCCAAAGCCCTCCGCCCCTCGCCCAAGCTCGGTCACGGCGAATTCCACGTCCACGGGTCCGCCGAGTGTGCGTGCGAGCGTGGTCAGCACATCCTTGATCAAAGAGACGAAGGACGTCCGCCCGATCAAATTGTCGAAGGTGAGCACCAGATTGCGCGAGGTGACCTCCGGACCGAGAGAGAAAAGCGGCAGGATGGCATCCCCGGTGTCGAGCGAAGCGACCCAGGCCAGACCGGGGTAGTCTACGTCGAGCACTTCCGCCACCGGCCGAGTGGCAAATGTGTTTGTGGTGAGCTCGATGAGATCCACCGACGACTGGCTGTAGCGGCGGATGGCGCCGAGTGAGGTTTCCGGGCGGAGGCGCGGATGGCTGAGCATGATCAGGCGCGGGTAGTCCTCGCCCACGCGTTCCACGGCGCGCGTGCCCAGCCCAAGCACGAGCCGCACGAAACCCTCTTCCGGCCGCATCTGAGAATCCCACACGATCGGGCTGGTGCTGAAGGCCACACCCGCCAGGGCTGGGAAGAGCAGCTCGCGGTAGCGCTCGCCTTGCACCTCCTGCAAGAGGATGGCCATGCGTTCGTCGTAATCCAAGAGGCCCATGCGCCGTCGGTAGATGAGGACGTCCGGGTTGTAGACGCTGGCATAGATGCGGCGGATGGCCGCGATCAGCGCCTCAAGATTCTCGTCGAGCGTTCCCTGATTGGCACAGAAGAAGGTGGCGTATTTGCCGGCAAACGAGGTGCCAAATGAGTCTTCGAGCAGGCTCGAGGAGCGGACGATGATCGGCACCTGGCCCAACTCGGCCAGGATCGTGCGCAACCCCTCGCGCGCGGCCTCCGGGAAGCGCCCCTGGTTGTAGGCGGCAATGATCGTCGGGTAGTCTTCGGCAATCTGCTCGGGCGTCTTGTACTTCTGGTTGAGGTACTCCAGCCCGTTGAGCGCCAGGAAATCGTAGAACACGTCCGCGCACACGAAGTACGACAGCGGCAGACGCAGGCGCGGCGCAAGGTGCGGCGCCGCACCTTGCAGGATCTTCCAGCCCAGCAGCAGGCCGCCGGCCTTGCCGCCGATCTTGCCCGTGCCCACCGAGCGGGCCTGGATGGAAGCAAAGTCCCCCGCGTCGAACCATTGCTTGGCCACGCGCACAAAGCTGAGCTGATCGCTGACCATGGTCTTGGTCAGCACCACTCGCATTTCTTCCAGATGATGCGCCACGCGTTCACGCTCATCCGGGGGCAGCATCTCGTACTCGGCCATCTGTTGCAGCAACAACTCGCGCGGCGCCAGCTCCGGGTTGAAGCCCAGCCCGCCGCTCGGCGCGCCCCCGGGGCGTTCACCCAGCACGGATTCCACAATGCCGGTGAACAGGTCGAGCGGCAAGTTGTTGGCGAAGTAGAAATCGGTCAGGTGGTCGCGGATCAGACGCAGCCTCTCCTCCCACTGCGCCGGATTCTCCTCGACCAGCGGATCGATCAGACCTTCACGGTGCTGGGAGGTGATGGCCTTTTCGCGCACCTCGCGCTCGAAGAGCCCGGGCGCAATGACCCCGCGCCGGTACAGTTCATCGCGCATACGCTGGCGGATGGTCGCGGCCAGAATCGGATACTGCGCGATGTGCAGGGTGATGGTGAGAATCTTGGGTGTCTCGTGTGGCAGGGCCGGCATGGCTTCATTCTAATTCGGGCGAAGCGGAATCAAAAAGGGGCGGGTGGCCCCGCCCCTTCGGCACGCGAACTCGTGCGCCTAGCAGGCTGCTGAAAAACGGCCCTCGCCTTCAGACCCCCACCCCCGCTCCGCCAGGCTCCGCTTTCTCGACGACAGTTGCGAGGCGGAGAGGGGGCAGGGGGTGAGGCAGGAGATGGTCTCTCCGCAAGCGCTACACCCAGCCGCGCAGTTTCATGGCCTTGACCACCTTATCGATGGCCACCAGGTAAGCCGCATCGCGCATGTACACCTTGCGCTCGGTCGACATCTGGAGCACGCCGTGGAAAGCCTCGGTCATCTTCTGATCGAGCTTGGCCAGCACCTCGTCCTTCGGCCAGTAGAAGTTCATGTCGTTTTGGACCGATTCGAAGTAGGAAGTGGTGACGCCGCCGGCATTGCACAGGAAATCGGGGATGAGGAAGATGTTGCGCTTGCGAATGATCTCATCCCCCTCGAGCGAGGTGGGGCCGTTGGCGCCCTCCGCGATGAGGCGCACGCGCTTGTGCATCTTGGGCGCCGTCTCGCCGGTGACCTGGCCCTCGATGGCCGCGGGGATGAGCACATCGGCTTCCTTGGTGATCCACGCGTCGCCATCTTCTATCACATAGCCGGCCGCCTTGGCCTTGGCCTTATCCACTGTTCCGTACTGGTCGGTGATGCTCTGCAAGAAGCGCGCATCCACACCGCTCGGGTGCGAGAAGGTGTAGGTCTTCTTATCGCCGCCGTCGTAGCACGAGACGCAGGTGACCTTGCCGCCGAGCATCTCTTTGAAGCCGATGGCCGCGTACTGGGCCACGTTGCCGAAGCCCTGGATGGCAGCCACGCTGGCCTTGGGATCCATGCCCAGATGCTTCATGGCTTCTCGAACGACGTAGATCACGCCGTAACCAGTGGCTTCGGTGCGGCCGAGCGAGCCGCCGGCGCCCACCGGTTTGCCGGTGAAGACGCCCGGCGTGTATTGGCCCACCAGGCGCGAGTACTCGTCCATCATCCAGGCCATCATCTGCGGCGTGGTGCCCACGTCCGGGGCGGGCACGTCTTGGCGCGGGCCGATATTGCGCCACATCACGTTGACCCAGCCGCGGCACAAGCGTTCCTTTTCGCCGTCGGAGAGCGAGGCCGGGTTGACGATGATGCCGCCCTTGCCGCCGCCCAGCGGAATATCGGCCACGGCGCACTTCCAGGTCATCCAGGTGGCCAGCGCACGCACGGTGTCGAGGGTCTCGTTCGGGTGGAAGCGGATGCCGCCCTTATTCGGCCCGCGTGCATCGTTGTGCTGGACGCGGAAGCCGTTGAAGACCTGCAGGCGCCCGTCGTCCATGCGTACCGGAATGCGGAACTGGAATTCGCGCTGCGGCCAGCGCAGAATAGCGCGCACGTCCTCCGACAGGCCAAGGAGCTCCGCGCCGCGGTCGAATTGAGCTTGAGCGAGCACAAACGGATTGGTCGAATTGTCCATCAGGAGTCCGTCCTTATCTTGCCTGAATTCGGCTTTCTCCGAGGATGCCGCCGGGGTGTATTGCACCCCAGTGATGAATGGCATCGAGTCACGGGAGAATCTACCCGTCTCTTCCAGATGACAGGTATTCCTCGAGCAAGGTCTGCACCAGGCGCGGGTCGGCGCGTCCGCGGCTGGCCTTCATCACCTGGCCGACCAACCACTGCACCACACTGAGCTTCCCGGCGCGCACCTGGTCCGCCTGGGCGGCGTTCTCGCGCACCACGCGTTCGACGATATCGCGCAAAGCCGCCGCATCTCCGATGCGTTCGAGCCCGCGCTCGCGCACGATCACCTCCGGCGTGCGCCCGCCGCGCAACATCTCTTCGAGCACCGCCTTGCCGCTGGCGCCGGTGATCCCGCCCGTGACGACGCGCTCCACCAGGTCGGCGAAGTCGGCGGGCGCAAGCGCCGGCTGGCCGTGGGCATCCACCAGCGGGCGGCCCAGGGCGTTGAGCGTGCCAAACAAGTCGCTGGTGAGCCAGGCTGCCAGCCGGCGCGGCGCGAGCGCCGGGCGGGCGCGCGCGCTGGCCTCGAAGAAATCCGCCGTGGCGCGGTCTTCGACGATCACCTCGGCCTCCGCGGCACCCAACTGGTATTCGGCCTTCAATCGCTCGCGCCGTGCATCGGGGAGTTCGGGCAACGCCGCGCGCACCCGCGCAAGCCCATCGGCCTCGATCCGCAGCGGAGGTAGGTCCGGCTCGGGGAAGTAGCGGTAGTCGTGCGCTTCCTCTTTGCTGCGCTGGCTGGTGGTCTCGCCGCGCGTCTCGTCCCAGCCCAGCGTTTCTTGAATCACTCGCTCGCCGCGCGCAAGCAGTTCGCTTTGACGCAGCACCTCGAAGTCGATCGCGCGCACCAAAGAGCGGAAACTGTTCAGGTTCTTGATTTCCACTCGTGTGCCCAGCTCGTGGCTGCCCGCGGGGCGGATGGAGACGTTGGCCTCGAATCGGATCACCCCCTTCTCCATGTCGCCGCTGTTCACTTCCAAGTAGCGCAGCAGGCGGCGCATGGCCGTGGTGTAGGCCTTCACCTCTTCGACGGAGAACAAATCGGGCTCTGAGACAATTTCGAGCAGCGGCACCCCGGCGCGGTTGAAATCGACCAGCGAGGCCGGTGGCTGGCCCTCGGCGTGGGTCAGCTTGCCGGTATCTTCCTCTAGATGCACCCGCCGCAGGCGCACCACGCGTGAGCCGGCCGGCGTGACGATACGCAGCGCGCCGCCACTCGCCAGCGGCGTTTCGTATTGCGAGATCTGGTATCCCTTAGGCAAGTCGGGGTAGAAGTAGTTCTTGCGGGCAAAGATGCTCTCGGGCAGGACCTCGCAGCCGAGAGCGAGGGCCACGCGCAGCGCTAGCTCTACCGCGCGCTCATTAACCACCGGCAGTGTGCCCGGGTAGCCCAGGCAGATCGGGCACACGGCGCTATTGGGCGCAGCCTGGGTGGTATCCACGCGGCGGCAGCCACAGAACATCTTGGTCTGTGTTTGCAGCTCAGCGTGAATCTCCAGTCCAACGACCGGCTCGAAGGTCATGCGGGCGGGTGTCCTTGTCGCGCCCGAGTCCCCTGGGTTCGGGTTACGGGCGCAGCACCTTGAAGTTGTCGAAAAGGATGTCGGTGCCCGGCTCGTCGAAGGTGCCGGCGATCAGCCCCACGTCGCCGCTGCGGAATGTGCTGTCATCGGCTTGCGCCACGAGGTCGTCGTTGACGTATAGGCGCAGGGTGTTTCCCACGCACTCCGCACGCAGGCGATTGGTCGCGTTACCCTGAAGGATCGCATCGCTGGGCAAGGACTTCTCGCTCGACAGCCCCAACCATTCGCCGGCGCGATACATGCCGATGATCGCGTAACCATCGCTGCTGATCTCGAAAACGTAGAAGTTCTGGTTGTCCTCGTAGCGGCATATCACGCCGAAGTCGTTGTCTTGCGGGCCATCCAGCGCCGTTGCCTCGACATCAATGACCGCGTCTTGCACATCCAGCCCTGGATTCGCCCAGACCTCCTGTTGGGTGTCATTGACCCAGATCCGGTATCCCCCCTGGGAGTAGTCGGTGATGGCTTTCTCAGCCGAATATCGATCCCACCCCGAGTTGGGGTCGGAGAAGTTGTCCGCGAACAGTACATTGCCAGAGGCTGAGGCGGGTGCGCCCGGTGCGCGCGCCTGGAAGTCATCGAAGGCGACGGTCAGCCCGCCCTTCTCCCAGGTGCCGGAAATCAGCCCGGCGCCGCCATCCGCCAGGTCATCGTCTGTCGCTTCGCCAAGCACCACGCCGTCCGCCATGAGGGTCAGGCGGTTGCCGATGCAGGCCGCCCCAATCGTGGTGGCCGCGATTGTGTGCACATCGCTCGACTGGGTCCAATCGATGATCGACGTTGTTTCATCATTGACGCTCTTCCAGATCGAGAAGTATCCATCCTCGCTGATCTCGAGGGCGTAGAAGTTGCGGCTGTCTTGGTAGCGGCACAGGAGCCCAAAGTCGCCTTCACCGGTGGAGGCGAGAACGTGGGCCTCCACCGAGAGCAAGACGTCCGTCGGCATCTTGGCGGGTGCGGGCGCCCAGCTCCAGAACTTGTCGGATGTCACGTCCATCCGGTAGGCCCCACCGGAGTATGCGCGATGGGCATCCTCGGTGCTGTCTTGCGACCACCCGCTGTTGGCGCTGGAGAAGTCGTCGGCGAAAACCACAGCGCCCGAGCTCGGCGCGCGTGCTGGTTCACTGGGCCCCTCGACGATCATCACTCGCCCCTCGGCCGCGGCGTTGATCAGCGGCATGGCCAGTTTCACCGGGCGCAGCGCATTGATGAACCCGCCGGTCGGAATGCAGGTGTCGTTGTCGTCGACACTCCCGTCGCGGTTAGTGTCGGCCAGCGGCCGGCAGTCGACGATGTCTGCATCGCCGCCCGAGCCCACCTGGGTGGGGATGCCGATCAGTTCGCCCTGGCCGTTGAGCGCCATGCCGCCACTGTTGCCGCCGGCGATCGTGGCGGAGGTTTTGATGAAGGCGCGCTTGCCGACGTTGCTTTCGGCGGTGAACCCGCTCACTTCACCCGAGGTGAGCGTGATCGTCTCGCCGCCGATACCCGGGTAGCCGAGAATCGTGACTGCATCGCCCAACTCCAGGATGTCGGAATCGCCGAGCGGCACGACTGGCAAGTTGAGCGAACTGCGTTCGATCGGGTTCCCGTCGAGATCGCTCACCACGCGGATGACCGCAATATCCAGATCGGCATCGGCCTGCATCACTTCGGCCAAGTAGGTCGGCTCGGGCGGCTCATCCGGCTTGAGGGTCAGCGCCACCACCAATCCGCCAAGAGGGAAGTTCCTGGGTGCCAACACGACGTGCGCATTGGTGAGGATGAGCCCATCCGAGGAGATGATGGAGCCCGAGCCGCGCCAGGCTGAGTTGCCGTCGCGGTCCACAGCGATGATTTCGACCACCGCCGGGTAAGGCACCTCGCCCGCGACGCGCGGACGGGCGGTGTTCTGAATACTCGCCCCTGTTCCGGGTGTCGCCGCCGGAACGGGGGGCGTGCCCAAGTTGCAGCCCAGCACCACTAAGATGGCCACGCCCAGCGTGGTGAGTTTCAACCGGTGTGACATGCGTCCCTCCACCTCGACCCTCATCCGTGCCGCCGCAAGAAGCGCTCCATCCGGTCGAGCGCTTCTTCTATTTGTTCGTAGGCCGTCGCATACGAGCAACGCACGAAGCCAGCTCCGGCCGCACCAAACGCCGCCCCTGGAACCACCGCCACCCGTTCCTCTTCCAGCAGCCGTTCGGCGAACTGCGTATCGTCCATGCCGCTGCGCAAAACTGAAGGGAAGGCATAGAAAGCGCCGCGCGGCTCGAAGCACGTGAGGCCCAGCCGATTGAGCCCGCCCACGATCAGCCGTCGGCGCTTGTCGTACTCACTAACCATCTTCTCGACGAACGCTTCGCCCTCTGCCAGCGCCGTCACCGCCGCCACCTGGGCCGTGGTAGGCGCCGACATGATCGTGTACTGGTGTACCTTGCGCATCGCAGCCAGCAATTCGGCCGGCGCGGCGGCATAGCCGATGCGCCAGCCGGTCATGGCGTAAGCCTTGGAGAACCCGCCCAGGGTGATGGTGCGCTCGCGCATGCGCGGCAGCGAGGCAAAGCACACATGCTCCACCCCATACACCAGGCGGTCGTAGATCTCGTCCGAAATGACAAAGATATCTCGCCGCTCGGCCAGGTCGGCCACCTGCTCGAGCGCTGCGCGGCTCATCACCGCACCGGTGGGGTTGTTCGGGTAGCCGATCAGGACGGCCTTCGTGCGTGGCGTGATCGCCCGCTCGATGTCTTCCGCCGTCACCTGGAACGAGTCCTCGACGCGCGTGGCCAGATACACCGGCACGCCGCCGGCCAGCGTCACTTCCGGGCCGTAGGCGACGAAACACGGCTGGGGCACGATCACTTCGTCACCCGCGTCGAGCACCGCCACCAGCGCCAGGTAAAGCGCCTCCGAAACTCCCACGGTGATGATGATTTCGTCCGCCGGGTTGTAGCGCAGCGCATAGCGGCGCAGCAGGTGGTCGCATAGCGCCTGGCGCAGTTCGACAATTCCCGAGTTGGAGGTGTAGTGCGTCTCGCCGCGGCGCAGCGAGGCGATGCCGGCCTCCAGCACCGGCTCGGGTGTCACAAAATCCGGCTCGCCGATGCCCAGCGAGATGACGTCTTTCATCGTGGCGGCAATATCAAAGAAGCGCCGTATGCCTGAAGGAGGAATGTGGGCAATGCGCTTGGCAACCTCAGGCGTCATGCAGCCTCCTGATCTGGGGTCGGCTCACGGCGAGGCCGGCGGGCGGCTCTCGTCCGCCGCCGGTTCCAGCGGGTGCACCCGCCACTCGTCGTACAACTCGACATACAACAACTCGAAGCGCGCGCCCGCCGCGGTGCGCACGCGGAACCTCGTGCCGCCCGGAATGCGCCACTGCGCCTCCACCGCGGCCACCTCGTAGCGCATGCCGCGCCAGGTGAGCGCCAGCGGCCGCTCGGCGTAGGTAAACCCGGAGTGACACTCGACCCGGTCGCCCATCGTTCGCGCTTTACTCGAACCCGACCTCGGATGAATCGCCGACAATCATCGAGCGGAACCCGCCGCGGATGCGCGCCTGGCGCCCGACGAGCGAGCCCGACAGCACCGCCCCGCTGATCTCCGCCTCCTCATCCACGACCGAATCGCGCACGACCGAATCCTCCACCACGCAGCCAGCCGCCAGCGAGGCATACGGCCCGATCACCGCGCGCTCGACGCGCGCTGCAGGATCCACAAAGACCGGCGGAACGACGACCACGCCGGGGCGCGCCGCTGAGGCGGAGGCCGAATTCTCCCGTCCGTGATCGAGCAGGTAGCGATTGGTGTGCAGCAGCGCGTCCGGCTTGCCGCAGTCCTCCCACACCTCCACCGGTTCGACGCGCATCTTCAGCCCGCGCTCGAGCATCAGGTTGAGCGCCTCGACCAGGAAGAACTCGCCGTTGAGGTGCAGGTTGCGCTTCATTTGTTCTTCGATAGCCTGGACCAGATCCTCGCCCTTGGGCAAGAAGTAACAACCGACGACCACCAGGTTGTTCTTGCGGTCGGCGGGTTTCTCAACCAGGCGGCGCACCCACCCGCCCTCACCGACCTCGGCCACGCCGAAGCGCCGCGGGTCGTCGACGGCTTTGACCCAGGCCACGCCCGCCTCGCCGCTGCCGATCGCCCGCCGCAGGTCGGTCTCGATGAGCGTATCGACAAAAAGCAGCAGCACTGGACCGTGCAGGAATTCTCGCGCCAGCCACAGCGCGTGCGACTGCCCCAGCATCTCGCGCTGCTCGACGTAGCGCGCGGTCAGGCGCGGGTAGGCGCGCTGCACGTAGGCCTGCACCTGATCGCCCAGATAGCCGACGATAAAGACCACGTCCTTCACGTCGGGTAGGTCATCGAACATATCGAGCACGTGGCCCAGCACGGGTTGCCCCGCCACCGGCACAAGCGGTTTGGGTTTGCTCCAGGTGAGCGGGCGCAGGCGGGTGCCGAAGCCGGCCATGGGCAAGAGCACATTCATAGCACGGGTGCCTCCAGGTGCCAGCGGGTCGATTGCTGGTAGCCCCATCCGGCGCGCAGAAGCAACGCCTCGCTCAGGGGCGGGCCGTTGAGCTGCATCCCGATGGGCAGCCGCTGCGAGTCGAAGCCGCAGGGCAAGGCCAATCCGGGGATGCCGGCCAGGTTGGCCGGCAAAGTGAAGACGTCTTCGAGATACATGGCCAGCGGGTCGCTGGTGTGCTCACCGAGGCGGAAGGCCGTGGTGGGCGCCACCGGGCAGGCGATGAGGTCCACTTGGCTGAAGGCGCGGTCGAAATCCTGCCGGATGAGTGTGCGCACCCTTTGCGCCTGGGCGTAGTATGCCTCGTAGTATCCGGCCGAAAGCGCGTACGTGCCGAGCATGATGCGCCGCTTGACTTCCGCGCCAAAGAGTTCACCACGGGTGGCTGCATAGGTCTGCCACAAGTCGGGCGCCGCTTGGCGCGGACCGAAGCGCATGCCATCGTAGCGGGCCAGGTTGGCCGAGGCCTCTGCCGGCGCAATCAGGTAATACACCGGCAGTGCATAGTCGGTGTGCGGCAGCGAAACCTCGCGCACCTCCGCCCCCATCGCAGCCAGGACCTGGACCGCCTGGCGCACCGCCTGCTCCACCTCGGGCTGGATACCGGCGATAAAGTACTCGCGCGGCACCCCGACTCGCACGCCGTGCAGGTCCGGATCGCCCGTCAGTGACTGCAGATAGTCGGGCACGGGTTGCTCGAGAGTCGTCGAATCGAGTGGGTCGTGACCGGCCATGACACCCAGCACTAACGCGGCATCCTCGACCGTGCGCGTCAGGGCACCCAGGCAGTCGAGCGAGGAGCCGTACGCCACCAACCCATAACGCGAGACGCGCCCGTAAGAGGGTTTGATCCCGGTCACGCCGCAGAATGATGCGGGTTGGCGAACGCTGCCGCCGGTGTCGGTGCCCAGCGCGGCGGGCACCATGCGCGCCGCCACGGCCGCGGCGCTGCCGCCGCTCGAGCCGCCCGGAACGCGTGTCGCATCCCACGGGTTATGGGTCGGGCCATAGGCCGAGTTCTCGGTGGAGGAGCCCATCGCAAATTCATCGGTGTTGGTCTTGCCCACCACAATCGCCCCGGCCGCGCGCAGGCGCGCCACGCCGGTGGCGTCGTAGGGAGGGGTGAACCCCTCCAGGATTCTCGAACCGCAGGTGCAGGGCAGGCCCGTCACGCACACCACGTCTTTGACCGCCAGCGGTACGCCCAGAAGCGCCCCCGCAGGCTGCCCCTCTCCGCGGGCCGTTGTCAAGCGACGGTCGGCCTGGCGCGCTTCGTCCAGCGCGGCCTCCGGCCGCAGAGCAAGGAAGGCATGCTGCTTTTCATCGAATCGGTGGATGCGCTGCAGACAAGCGCGTGTGAGTTCCAGGCTGCCGATCTCGCCGTCACGCAGCATGCGGGCAGCCTGGGCCAGCGAAAGGTCGGTGAGGTCCATGGGCCGGGTCGGCTTACTCGAAGACCGGCGGCACGCGGAACATGCCGCGCGCGCGGTCGGGGGCCTGGCGCAAGACCTCCTCCGGCGCGAGCGAGGGGCGCGGTTCATCGGCGCGCGTCACCGAATGCGGCGCAAGCACCGAAGTGGTCGGAGGAATCGAGGAGGTATCGACAGCTTGCAGGCGCGCCGCATACTCGAGAACTGCTTCCAGTTGCTCGCGATACTGCGCGGCCTCGTCGGCTGTCAGGTTGAGATGTGCCAGATGGGCGATGTGCTCAACTTCTTCGCGTGTGAGCGCCACGCGCCAATTATACCTCACGCACTTTCGTCACTCGCGTGAGAGGCCCCAGCGCGACGAGCCTCCTCGTTCGCGCGCTCGACAGCTCGCGCGATTCTGTAGAGCTGTGTGCGCGCGTCTCCTCGAATCCGTGCCTGTCGATCGCCCGCGCCCCGGCCAAACCGTCATCTTCGCGACTCCTCGGCCTGTGAAATGGCGTGCGGCGCACCCCGCTGTGCATCCCCGCCGTCACAATGCGACTCGAGTAATTTAAGACTCTCTTCAACGAAGGCTGAACGACCTGCCCAGCTACCCACATGTTGGAGAGGATACAGATGTTTCTCTGCGGGTGGGGTATCTCGGGTCAGGATGCATGAGGTGTGCGGCCCCCTCAAGTTCCATGTGTTGCGCGTGCTCGTTAACCTCCATTCACCTTAAAGGTTCGATTCTTTTTACGTTTGCGTCATGCTGCGATATTGCCCTAGGGTCATCGTGTTTGCTAGAATGATGTGTGCACGCCGAAGGTGCCCCACACCGCTCGGCGCGCATCTTCACAACGGAGCGAATGCGTTTTGCAGCTCCGGAAACCATACGGGAGAGACACAACTCAGACCAACATACGCTTCCCGCGCGGGAAGCGAAACGGCGCATCGCTGTAGATCGAGGCCCGCATGAACGGCGAACAGGCTTGGCAGGCGGCAGTTGGGCAGTTGCAGATGGAATTGAGCAAGGCGACCTTCGATACCTGGGTGCGAGACGCGCACTTTGCCTCGTACGCGGAGGGAACCTTCACCATCTCGGTGCTCAACGGATATGCCCGCGATTGGCTGGAAGACCGCCTGGCCAGCACCGCCCGCCGCATCCTGACCGGCGTGTGGGGCTCGCCGGTCGAGGTGCGCTTCGTCGTCGGCCGCCCCGCCCCTGCGGATGACCCATTCGCCGCGCCCTCCGAGGCCCCTCGGGCCGCGGCCTCTGCGCCCTCGGCGAGCGGCGCCCGGCCGGCCGGACCCAACCTCAACCCGCGCTACACATTCGCCACCTTCGTCGTGGGCAACAGCAATCGCCTCGCCCATGCGGCCTCACTGGCCGTCGCCGAGAACCCGGCGCAGGCCTACAACCCGCTCTTTCTGTACGGCGGCGTGGGGCTGGGCAAGACTCACTTGCTGCACGCCATCGCCAACTTGTGCGTCGCGCGCGGCTCGGAGGTGCTCTACGTCACCTCCGAGGACTTTACCAACGACCTGATCAACGCCATCCGCGGCCACACCACAGACGCCTTCCGCGAGAAATACCGCCGTCTGGATGTGCTGCTGATCGACGACATCCAGTTCATCGCCGGCAAAGAATCAACACAGGAGGAGTTCTTTCATACCTTCAACGCGATGCACGGGCAGGACCACCAGATCGTGCTCTCCTCCGACCGGCCGCCCAAGGCCATGATCACCCTCGAAGAGCGGCTGCGCTCGCGCTTCGAGTGGGGCCTCACCGCCGATATCCAGCCGCCGGACCTCGAGACGCGCCAGGCGATCTTGCGCTCGAAGGCCGAACGCGCCGGGCGTGCTGTGCCGCCCGAGGTGCTCGAACTCATCGCCCGCCGCGTGCAGAGCAATATCCGCGAGCTCGAAGGCGCCCTCACGCGCCTGATCGCTCTCGCAGATTTGAGCGGCATGCCCCTGGCCGCAGAAATGGTCGAGCCCTCGCTGGCCGATCTCTTGCCTAAGAACCGCCCGCTCGATCCGGCGGTGATTATTGAGGCCGTCGCGTCGCATTTCGCCGTCGACCGCGACCGCCTGCTTGGCAAGGACCGCTCTCGCGAGATTGCGCTTCCGCGCCAGGTAGCGATGTATCTCATTCGCGAGGAGACCAATACCTCGCTACCACACATCGGACAGGTGCTCGGCGGCCGCGACCACACCACCATAATGTACGGCTGCGAAAAGATCGGCGGCCTCCTGGAACATGACGACAATCTTCGACGGGAGGTTATGGCCATTCGCCAGCAGCTGTACAATCCTCAGCCGCTGATGATGGCCGCCTGATGGTCTGCCGCTCCGCTCACACTCGAATGCCCAGGGCCTGTGGAAAGCCTGGGCATTTTCTGTGGATGCACGCGGAACGCTGCTCCCCTGCGCCTGTCTCTCCCCGCGATAATCGGTCCTCTTTCCACATATCCACACCTGGCCGCTCCACCGCCTGTGGACGGTGGGACGAGCTCTGCACTGTGGATAAGTGGCATGTTTCTGTGGATAAGCCGCACCATCTGGGGAGAGGGCAAGATTATGGGTGGTTTTCTGGCGGCTTTTTGAGGGCCCATCACGCCCGACAAGCAACTCAGGCGGGGGCGTGTGCGCGGTGGCCGTCTGCGCTCTCCTCCACGCAATTCCTGGTTCTCCACCGGCGGCCAATGACTCCATCCGAGGCCGCTCAATCGGCAGCGGGCGCTTTTACCGCAATTGATGCGGGTGGCATCGCTTCGTCGTCGCCGCCTGTGATCACTCTCCACATCTCCCCAGGCCCTACGATGACGGCTTCTATTAACACATGTAAGAGAG
>JBGOXY010000003.1:0-32014 GCA_041479415.1 Anaerolineae bacterium | reverse complement strand
GCTGATTTGGGTGGTGGTGCTGGTCAACGCCGGATTCTCACTGTGGCAGGAATACCGCGCCCAGCGAGCCGTTAGCGCGTTGCGCAAGGTATTGCCGGCCTTTGCCCGCGTCTTGCGCGATGGGCGGGAATGCGAAATCGCCTCCAGCGAGGTGGTGCCCGGCGATGTGCTCGTCCTAGCCGAAGGCGACAATATCCCGGCCGATGCGCGGGTCATCGAGGAGTACGGCCTGCGCACCAACCATGCGACCCTTACCGGCGACGCGGTCCCGCTGCGGCGCACCGCCGAGGCCTCACTGGTGGATGGGATCTCGGAGGTGGAACGGCCCAACTTGCTCTTCGCCGGCACATCGGTGGCCTCCGGCACGGGCCGGGCCGTGGTGTTTGCCACAGGCATGCTCAGCCAGTTTGGGCGCATCGCCCATCTCACGCAGGAAGTACACGAGGGGCCCAGCCCGCTGCAGCGTGTGATGCGACGCATCACCCGCGTCATCTCGGTCATCGCCCTCGGCGTCGGTACGCTGGTCTTCTTCTCGGGCATCTTCTACCTGCGGTGGTCGGTGGCCGAGGCTTTCATCTTCGGGGTTGGCATCATCGTCGCCGCCATTCCGGAAGGGTTGCTGCCGACGGTGACCCTCACTTTGGCCATGGCCGTGCAGCGGCTGGCGCGGCGCGGGGTGATTGTCAAAAAGCTGGCGATGGTGGAAACGCTCGCTAAGGTTTCGGTCATCTGCTCCGACAAGAGCGGCACACTCACCCAGAATCAGATGACCGTGCGCGAAGTGTGGTGCGGCGGCCGCATGCGCAGCCTGAGCGGCGTGGGCTATGAACCGTCTGGGGAGTTCCATCCCGCGGCCGACTCGGATGGTGCGCGACAGGACTTGACGGATCTGCTCACGGCGGGGCTGGTGTGCAACAACGCGCGCTTGATTGCACCCACACCCGAGCATCCGCGCTGGGCGTCGCTCGGCGATCAGACCGAAGCCGCGCTGCGTGTGGCGGCGGCCAAGGGCGGGCTCAACGAGGCGCAGGTGACCAGCGCCATGCCGCGTATCCACGAGATCCCTTTCGATGCTCGGCGCAAGCGCATGACCACCATACATCGCGGACCCGAGGGCGAGGTGGCGTTCGTCAAAGGCGCCCCGCGCGAAGTGCTGGCGCTTTGCACGGGCATCCAAATCGACGGACGCGAGCAACCCCTCGACGACACGCGCCGGCGCGAAGTGGTCGAGGCCAACGATGGCTTCGCACGCCATGCGCTGCGCGTCCTGGCGCTTGCGCGGCGGCGTCTGGCCCCACGCTCGGCGCCGTATCTGGCGGAGCGAGTGGAAGGCGAACTGGTACTGCTGGGCCTGGTGGCGATGATGGATCCGCCCCGCCCGGAGGCAGAAGCCGCCGTCCGCCGCTGCCGCGAGGCGGGCATCCGTCTGGTCATGGTCACCGGCGATTACGGGTTGACGGCCGAGTCGTTTGCCCGACGCCTGGGCATGGTCACCGGCGACCGTCCGCGCATCATCACAGGCGCCGATCTAGAAACCATGAGTGATGCCAGCTTGCAGGTGGCGATTGCCGAAGAAGCCCTCTTCGCCCGCATGGCACCCGAACACAAGGTGCGTCTGGTGGCGGCATTCCAGGCGCGAGGGGACGTGGTGGCGCTGACCGGAGATGGGGTCAACGATGTGCCCGCGCTTCGCAAGGCGGACGTGGGCATCGTCATGGGCTTGAGCGGCACCGACGTGGCCAAGGAGGCGGCCGACGTCGTCTTGGCCCGCGACAATATCTACGACGGCGTGCTGGCTATCGAAGAGGGGCGCGGCGTCTTCGAAAACCTGCGCAAGTTCATCACCTACATATTTGCCAGCAATGTGCCCCAGATCCTACCCTTCATTCTCTCAGCGACCTTCGGCGTTCCGCTGGCCCTCAGCATCCTGCAGATCCTGGCGATTGACTTGGGCACCGATCTGCTGCCGGCGCTGGCCCTCGGCACCGAGCGCCCCGAACCCGAGTTGATGCACCGCCCGCCGCGGGCACGCAATCAACCTCTCATCGACGGTGCGCTATTGGGGCGCGCGTTCCTGTGGCTGGGCGGGATTGAGACGGCGCTGGCCTACGCCGGGTTCCTGGCCGTTTTGGCTGCCGCGGGTTCCGGGCGTACACCGCTCGAGCGCCTGATCCACGGGCTGCTGCCCGGCGCGGAGCTTGAACGCGGATTGAGGTTGCTCGCGCCGGCCCAGGACATCACTGCCTATGCCCTGGCGGTGACGGTTTTCTATGCGGGAGTGGTGATGGCCCAAGTGGGCAATGCCTATGCCTGTCGGACAGAACGCGGGCAAGTGCGGCAGATCGGGTGGCTGGGCAACCCCTTGCTCCTCGTGGGAATTCTGGTTGAGATCGGCCTGCTGCTTGTGCTAGTATACGTAAAGCCGATTGCAGCGCTCTTCGGCCACGTGCCAATTCCTCCCTTGTACTGGATCGGGCTGAGCTTTTACCCGTTGATTCTCTACCTCTTGGATTGGACGCGCCGGTACCTGGTGCGCCTGATGGGCCGGCTGCGCGAAGTGCGCCAAGGAGCAGACTCATCATGAAAGCCATCGTCATGGGATGCGGTCAGGTGGGAGAGCGCGTGGCGCGGCTCCTCGTGCGCGAAGGGCACGAGGTGGTGGTTGTCGATTCGAGCCAGGAGGCCCTCGAGCGCTTGGGCAAGGACTTCCGCGGAAGGGCGCTGCGCGGGGTGGGGTTCGATCGGGCGGTGCTGCTCGAGGCCGGCATCGACCAAGCGGAAGCTTTTGCTGCCACGACCTCTTCCGACAGCGCCAACATCGTCGCTGCCCGCATCGCGCGCAATGTGTTTCACGTACCACGGGTTGTGGCGCGGGTTCACGACCAGCGTCGCGCCGAGTTGTGTCGCCGCCTGGGGCTGGTGACGATCTCACCGCCGGTGTGGGGCGCCGGGCGCATCTTTCACCTCCTCACTCACCGCGAGATCGATATCGAGTCCAGCTTCGGCGGCGGGCAGGTGGTGCTGGTCTCCTTCGCGGTCGAGCCGTCGCTCGCTGGCCGCCTGGTCAAGGACCTGACCGTTCCTGGCGAGGGCGTGGTGGTGGCGCTCGTGCGGCAAGGGGCCGCCCACTTGCCCACGCTGGGCACGGAGCTGCGCGACGGCGATCTGGTCTACATGTCACTGCAGGCCTCGGCTATGCCTCGCCTGGAGGGGATGCTTGGCCTGGGAGAGGGAGGCTGACCATGCGTGTGATCATTGTGGGCGGCGGCAAGACGGGTTCGCACCTGGCGGCCATGTTGATCGCCGGCGGGCACACGGTGCGGGTGGTTGAGGATCGGGCGGCTGTGCTGGAGCGTCTGCGTAAGGAGCTGCCCGCCGAATGCCTGTGCGCCGGCGACGGGTCGTCGCCGGAGGTGCTCGAGGCCGCCGGCGTGCGCGATGCGCAGGTGCTGGCCGCGGTCACCGGCGCCGACGAAGCCAACCTAGTGACGACCACCCTGGCGCGCTTCGAATTCAACGTGCCGCGGGTCATCGCTCGCGTCAACAACCCCAAGAACGCGTGGATGTTCAGCCCCGAGATGGGCGTGGATGTGGCGCTTGTTCAGGCCGACCTGCTGGCCAAGCTCATCGCAGAGGAGATGTCGATGGGCGACATGATGACTCTGCTCAAACTGCGGCGCGGCCAGTTTTCGCTATTCGAAGAGAAGATACCGGCCGGCTCACCGGCCGTGGGCGTGGCCATCCGTGATTTGTCGCTCAAGGAAAATGCGGTCATCGCAGCCATCATTCGCCATGGCGAGCTGGTCATCCCGCGCGGTACCACGCGTTTCGAGGTGGGTGACGAAGTGTTGACGATCGGAGAGGCGCGCGCCGCGGACGAGCTGGCCAGCTTCTTTGGTCGCGCGAAAGGGAAGACGCCCGACTGAGATTCGCACCCGAAGCCTGGAGCACGGTCGGCGACTACCACTATGACCCCCCTCATTCGACAACCCCGGCTCGGATTGGCTCTCGGCGGCGGCGGAGTACGCGGCCTGGCGCACATCGGCATTCTCAGTGTGTTGGAGCGGGAGGGGATTCGTCCGGCCGTGTTGGCCGGGACGAGCATGGGCGGCCTAGTCGCCGCGGCCTACGCCGTGGGCCTGTCGCCCGAAGCGCTGACCCAAGAAGTCTCGGAATTTACCCACTTGCGGCGCTTGCTGATGCTCGTGGATCTTGCGCCTGCGCGGCGTGGGCTGTTGCAGGGGGATCGCGTGCGCAGTTTTCTCATCGACAAGCTCGGCAAGGATACGACCTTCGCCGATTTGCCGATCCCGCTCGGGCTGGTCGCGGTGGATATCGACAGCGGGGAGGAAGTGGTGCTGACCCAGGGGCCGCTGGTGGATGCGGTGCTGGCGACATGCGCCGTGCCGGGCGTCTTTTCTCCAGTTCGCTGGGGAGACCGCTACCTGTCGGACGGCGGGATTCTCAACAACGTTCCGGCCGATGTGGCCCGCCGCCTGGGTGCCGAAGTCGTGATCGCGGTAGATGTCGGCCCGGAGTTTGGGCCTCGGCAGACCGAAACGAAGGCCCACGCGCATCGCGGCCCGAGCGCCGCGCGTGGGAGCCAGGCGCCTGGTTTCTTGCCGCCCCAGGCGCGCGATCTCTATCAGAGCTACCTGATCATGGCCCATGCCGCTACCCAGGATCGGCTGCGCCACGCCCATCCCGACCTGGTCCTCCGGCCCGAAATTCCGGCGGACATCACTGCCTTCAGCGGATTCTCACGCGCTGTCGAACCGATTCGCGCGGGCGAGCATGAGGCCAAGACCCATATTGCGATGGTGCGTGAAGTCATTAAGCCGGGGTTGCGGCTGTTCTAGGTCGAGGAACGGCCCTCGCGAATGCGCGGCCGAGTGAGCGCGCCGATCGTGGGGCCTGAACTGCACGAAGGGATGACATGACGCGAATCATGATCGGGGTGTTCTTCATCTTGCACGGGCTGGTGCACTCGGGGTTGGCAGCAGCACCCATCCCGAAAGATGCCACATCGCGGCCGGGATCCTTCTTCACCCATCCTGCCCGGTCGTGGCTGCTTCGCCGCCTGCGGTTCACGCCGAGCGCAACGCGCGCAGTCGGGTTGTCGCTTGTCGTTCTGACGACCTTAGGCTTCGTTCTGGCCGGGATGGCGGCACTCGGCGTGCCGCCCATGGCCGGCACACTCGCACCACTGGTGGTCATTGCCTCCGTACTCTCGCTCATTCTGATCAGCGTGTTCTGGCACCCCTGGCTCTCGTTGGGCGTCATCATCGATATCGTCATTCTCCTGCTGTGGGTTGTGCGCCCCATGTGAGTGGTGCCAACACGTGGAGAGAAGAAACGCCCGCCGGGTTCGGCGGGCGTTTTGCGTATCGGCGGACTGCTGGAAATCACCGGCGCTATACTTTGAACGCCCATTCACCCATTCGCATGATCGCTTCGGTTGTCCCATCGGGAGTGATCCCATCGATGTTCATCTCGCCCGAGCCGACCATGAAGTCCACATGCAGGATGCTGTGGTTGCCTCCCGCGGCGATGAAGGTCTCGTTCGACATCGACTCGCCGCCGCGCATGCAGAACTTGTAAGCCCGACCGAAAGCCAGATGGCTGGCGCAGTTCTCGTCGAGCAGCGTGTTGTAGAACATGACGCCCGATTGGGAAATAGGCGAGGAATGTGGGACGAGCGCCACTTCGCCGAGGCGCGCGCCGCCTTCGTCGGCCTCTAACATTTTGCGCAGCACCGTCTCGCCGGTTCGGGCGTGGGCCTCCACGGCACGGCCGCCGGCGAACTTCACTTCGAACCCGTCGATCAGCGTGTCGCCGTAGTTGAGCGGGCGCGATGCGGCAATGTGACCGTCGGCCTGGGCTGCGTGCGGCAGGGTGAAGATTTCTTCCGTGGGCAAGTTGGCGGTGAAGGCGATGCCCTTTGGCGTCTTCGATTGAGCGGCATTCCACAAGTGATCGGGCGGCAGGCCGAGGGTCAGATCGGTCCCCGGCCCGGTGTAATGCAGCCGGCGGTAGCGCTTGTGGTTGAGGTAGTCACTGCGTGCCACCAACTGGTGAACGTGCTCCTTCCAGGCGGCGATGGGGTCAGGCTGGTCGGCGCGGCAGACACGGAAGAGTGCCCCCCACAGCTTGGTCTCGGCCTCGGCCGGCGGCAACGTGGGGAAGACCTTCTTGGCCCAGCCGGCATAAGATGCAGCGATAACGCACCATTGGACCAAGTTGCGTGAAGTGAAATCGGAGGTGGGCAGGTATTGAGCGTAAGCCGTCTTCTGAACCATTGCCACCCGGCCTGCGTCCTGGTCGGTCAGCAGATCTGGGTTGGCGGCGTGGATTGAGAGAAGCGCCCCGCCGTGCTCGAAGTGCTCGAGCAGGCCTTTGGGCTGCGAGACCGGCCACTCTTCGAACGAATCGCGCGGCGCGTGCTGGAAGCGCAGGCGCTGCAGGGCATCGTCGCGCCAGATCACGTCGACCAACGGGGCGCCGGCCTTGTAGGCGTGCTCCACCAGATAGCGTACCAGGGGAGCGATCTCGATCGGGACACCGGCGCGTCGCGGGTCCGAAATGATGAGGCGCTGGCCGGGCTGCAGATTGAGGCCGATCTTGATGGTCAGCTCGGCATACAATCGCAGCAATTCATCGAACGTCCGTGACATGGAAGGCCTCCATGTTCTGAGATTGTGGCAGGATGGGATAAGGCATACCGCGGAGTGTGCCCCGCAAGTATACATGATGAGCGAGGCGACCTTGCGGGTGGGGCGGAGCGAATCTAGGGCCCGGCGTGGACGAGAGTTGTCTGATGCGTGTTTCCGAACTTTGCTTTGTCGGACGCGCCGCTCGCCTGTCGGAGGGCGGAGGGATAATCGGCTGCAGAAGAGGCCACATGGGGCATTCGAGCCTGTCGCGATGGGTAGGACACGCAGGGCGCAGAATCGGGGTAGAGGAGCGAGGCGCGTGCCACTCGCGCGCCGGTGACCGGCGAGTTGTAAGCATCCCGCAAATTGGCCTCAAGGCGCCCGGGGGAGGAATGATGAATCCGAGAGCCATTCGAATTGTGATTGCAGCCTCGCTCGCGCTGGGATTGGTCCTGAGTCAGCCATCTGCCCGGCCCGTAAGCGGTGCGCTGGCGACGCAAGCAAGTGACCCGCCCGAGCGCGTGGTGCGCCTCATCTTCATTCATCACTCCACGGGCGAGAATTGGCTGGCCGATGACAACGGCGGGCTGGGTTTGACGCTGGCCGACAACAACTACTTTGTCAGCGATACCAACTACAGCTGGGGGCCGGATGCGATCGGAGATCGGACCGACATTCCGGATTGGATCGAGTGGTTCCGCGGGCCAGCGAGTGAGCGCTACATGGCGGCGCTGTTCGCGGAAGACCGGCAGAACGCAAGCTACACGCGATTGGAGGCCAACCCGGGCGGGGAGAACGAGATCGTCCTCTTCAAATCTTGCTTTCCGAATTCGAATCTCGAGGGATCCCCGCAGGATCCCCCGGCGGAGGAGGGCGGATATTCCGTGGGGGGAGCCAAGTACGTCTACAACCAACTGCTCGAGTACTTCGGCACACGCCCCGACAAGCTGTTCGTGGTTGTCACTGCCCCGCCGGTGAGCGACCCGGCCTACGGCGAGAACGCCCGGGCATTCAACCAGTGGCTTGTCGAAGATTGGCTCGATGAGAACGGCTACCCCTACTCGAATGTCGCGGTTTTCGATTTCTACAATGTGCTGACGGGGCGTACGCATCACCACCGAGTTGTCGACGGAGTGGTGGAGCACATATTTGCGGCCGGACGCGACACGACGGCGTACCCGACCGAGGATGATCACCCTTCGCGCGCCGGAAACCGAAAGGCAACCGAGGAATTCGTGCCGTTGCTCAACCTCTTCTATCACCGGTGGCAGCAAGGTGCGGCGGGGGTAGGCAGTGAAGCCGTGGTGGGCAACCTGGCGGGCGCGACACCCGAGAACCGAACGCCCGAGGATGAAGAGGCTTCATCCCAGACTCTTCCCGCCTGGGGCGCGGCGCTTCTAGCTGCAGCGGCCATGGGTACCCTAATTGTGCTGGCGGCATTCATCGGTGCCGTGGCAATCTATCTCCGACGCCGCCGCAAGTAACAGGGTGGTCGAGCCATCTCACCCTTGTTTCACTTCCGGCACCGTGATAGGCTCACGTGCGAGGTGAGCCATGATCCGGGTCGGCACATCGGGGTTCTCGTACAAGGACTGGGTCGGTCCGGTCTATCCGCCGGACCTCCCCGAGCGGGAATGGCTCGATTTCTACGCGCGCGAGTTCTCCACCGTTGAGCTTAATGTCACCTTCTATCGCGTGCCCTCGGCGAAGACCGTTGCAGGCTGGTTGAAGCGCACCCCGCAGTCGTTCCTCTTCGCGGTCAAAGCATTCCAAGGGCTCACCCACGAGCGGGCCGAACCGGATTTCCACGGGTTTGTCGAAGCCATTCGGCCGATGATCGAATCTGGCCGCATGGGTTGCATCCTGGCTCAGTTCCCCTACGCCTTTCACGCGACGCCTCCCAACCGCGAATACGTGAAGCAATTGCGCGAAGGGTTTGGGGATCTACCGGTCGTCGTGGAATTCCGCAACGCTGGGTGGGTGGCAGATTCCACGTACGATCTACTTCGCTCGCTTCAACTCGGATACTGCTGTGTTGATGAACCATCGTTGCGCGGGCTGATGCCGGCCGTCTCAGTGGTTACCGGTCCGATCGGGTACGTGCGCTTCCATGGGCGGAACGCAGCCAAGTGGTTTGAACATAAAGAGGCCTGGGAGCGATACGACTACACCTACTCGCGCGACGAACTCAAGGAGTGGGTGCCACGGCTGGAAGCACTCGAAGAACAGTCGGAGTTGGCGCTGGTGTACTTCAACAACCACTATCGAGGGCAGGGGGTTCAGGGCGCACGCGACCTACTCGCGCTTTTGCGCGAAGGGCGGTT
The DNA here is from genome assembly GCA_041479415.1 of Anaerolineae bacterium. Classification (GTDB taxonomy): domain Bacteria; phylum Chloroflexota; class Anaerolineae; order Anaerolineales; family RBG-16-64-43; genus RBG-16-64-43. The sequence goes on along the minus strand of JBGOXY010000003.1, from coordinate 23,037 downwards.
CTGATGAAGCGCAGCGCGGCGGGCTGGACCAAAAAGCCCCTCTGTCATTCGGAGGGCACACGGTGCCCGAGGAATCCCGGCTTGCGGTGTATGAGAGGCCAACAATCTCGAGGCAGCTCTATCCCGTAGGGGCACGCCATGGCGTGCCCCAACAAGGGCCGCACCGTTATGTTGAGGACCAGATTCTTGGACGCGTCTCGGGCGGCGGAATGACGTCATCGCTGCCAAGCAGTTCCGGCTGGCCGATGCCGGTGAGGCGCTCGACGATCTCCTTGCGCCCGAGCCCGGCTGGGACGGCCAGCGTCTCGAGCATGCGCATGAACAATTCCTCGTAGCGCGCCACGTCGTAGCGATCTTCCGCCGACCACGCCTCAAAAGGACGCGCGCCGCCGCCCGCGGTCAGGATGTATTCGATGCTTTCGCCCGGCGCCAGGGCCACGCCGCGCGCCTCGAGTTCGCGCGCGGCCAGAGCCACCGCCTGGCGCGAGCGATACTCGCCCGGCTTGCGGGAGAGGCGGTTGGTGATGAGCAATTGCGCGGCCGGGACCTTGCCGCTGCGCAGGCGAGCCAGCAGCGTGCGCGCCAGGGAGAACACATCCTCCAGCCGCCGGCGGTACTCGCGGGCGTTGCGGGCTTCGGCCAGGATGGCCAGCATGGCCTGCTGCGCCTGGCGCACCCACAGGATGGTATCGTGGCGGCGCACCTCGATGCCGCGCAGTTTCATCTCGCCGCTCTCGAACAGGCCGAAGTAGCGGGTAGCCACCGAAAGCTCGGCGCGCACGCGCGAGGGCAGAAAAGCCACCCAACGGTAGACCCCCTCCAAGCCGATCAGCACGCCGCAGGCCTGGCTGATCGCGTCGGCCAGGGCCTGGTGCTCGGCCTGCGTCGCGCCGCGTTTGTGCACCCACAGCGAATCGGTCAGCCCGTGCAGGAAGGTATAGCCGCGCGCCTCGGCGATCTCCTTGGCGCGCAGGAGCATCTCGCGCCCATAAGCCGTGGTCGCTTCGTGCGCCTCGATGCGCCCGAAGCGCGCGTTCTTGTAGCCCAGGTAGCCGAAGCAGGTCACCAACAGCCACTTGAGCGCGAGCTGGCGGCGGCGGTACATCTCGCGCTTGCGTTCATCGGGCCGCGCGGCCACCTCGAGCTCGTCGTCCGTGTCGCCCTCTCGGGCTGCACCCGCTTCTTGAGAGGGGTGATCGAACAATCCTTTGGCCAGCCGCTTGAGGGCCAGCCGCCGCGCCACCACCGGTTCGAGGGTGAGCGGCACGATTCCCGTTTTGCAGCGGCAGACCGGATAGCCGATCTCGGGCACGAGCTGCGGCCGGCAGCGCGGGCACTTCTTCTTTACCGTCTCGGGCGAGAGGTTGAACTTGACCATCAGGCTCGGGTAGAGCGAGGCGAAATCGAGCTCGAGCACGTCCTCGTACAGCCCCGGCTCGGGCTGGAAGCTCAGCCCGCCTTTATCGGAGCGGATAAGTTCGAGCGCCGTCTTGAACGACTCCGGTTCGCGCTTGCGGTAGGGGATAAGCCAGCCCTCGCGGTACGCGGTGGCCACTTGCATGGCGCTGATACCGGTGCCGGTCGAGGTGCGCGCCACCTGCTGCAGCGGTTGGCCGGTGATGCGCGCCAGCTCGTACATGCCGTCGAGCCCGTACTCGTCGGAGAGAAACGCCGTCTGACGGTCGATGTGCAGGCGCCCGAACAGGCTGATGGAGGGGGCGCGGTAGACGATTTGCCCGTAGGAAAAGTACGAGCGCCCGCGCTTGCGCGCCGGGGGAATGGCCGGGTCGCGATTCCACGGCAGCGGGATTCCCTCGCGCTCGGAGAGACGGAAGATCTCGGGTAGGATGAACGAATCGCCCCAGGCCGTGAGCAAGATATCCGGATCGATGGCATACATCGCGGCGCGCAGCGTGGTGAGCAGCACGCGCGGGTTCTCCCAGCGGCAGCGGTAGGTGGTCTGGGTTGTGCCGATCTCGAGCAGGCCGCGGTAACCGTGACCCGGATCGCGCAGGTCGCCGCCCAGACGTAGGGTGAGCATGCGCAGCGGGGGCAGTGTGTAATCCAGGCTCCAGGGTGAGTCCTCGGCCACCAGGCTGCGCAGCCGGCCCTGCTCGGCCTGGGCCGCGCAATAAGCCAGAGGGAAAACGCCGCGCTCAAGCCCGTAGACCAGGGCCGGGTTCAGATCGACGTTGTAGAAAGCCAGGTGCGGGTGTTCTTCATCGAGTTCGCGGAACAGCGCGCGGTAGGCGATCGGGTTAGGCGCGGTGGCCTCGAGCACCTCGATCTCGCGGTCGAGGAAGATATCGAAGCGCCTGGCGCGCGCCAGGCGCAGATGCGGGTAGCGCGCCCCGAGCGTGTGCTCGAGCGCGGCCAGCACCCGCGAGGGCCCGCCCACGTAGAGCGCCATGGGGAAGGGCTCGACCATCCGGTGCGCCTGGCCCGTCTCGTCGATGAGCCACAGCACCATGCCCTCCGGGCTCGGGTACAGGTCAAGGATCCAGCCGCGCAGGCAGGACAGGTCGGGGTTCATTCGCTGTGGGAGCCGCCTTCTCGAGCCGCTCCAGGCGTGCGTGCATCTGGGCCAGCAGGTGGAACAGGCCGATCAGCATGCTGAGCAGGAGGGTCTGCATCGGCAGCGGGTCGGCGGCCATGGCCGTGGCGGCGATGCGCTTGCGGGCAAAGGCGAAGAGCTGGTCGAACAGCGCCTGGTCGTCGTGTGGCAGCGCGCGGCGGTAACGTTGCAAGCGTTCTTCTTCGAGTTGAACCTGCTGGGTGACCGAAGCCAACGTGCGTCCCATACGTACCTCCGAATATCTCGATTGTCATTGCGAGGCGCGCCCCTCCTCCGCCGATGTCATTGCGCCGCGGCACCCGGTGCGTGGAGCAAGGCAGGCACCTCGCACGCGGCGGGTATGCCTGCCGCCGGCGCGTGCCACAGCGGCAGCTGCGGCGAGGGGCGCGCAACCTCCGGCGCAGGGCCGAGGGTGTGATCGGCCAGGCGCAGGAAGGTCTCGAAGAAGGCACGCCGTCCGGCGGCCTCCGTCTCGCGCGGTGCGGCCAGCGTGACCAGCACCGGCGCCGCCCGGCTGCGATCGCGCACCACCGGCCAGATGCAGTTGAGCAGGCGGCGCGTCTCTTCGTAGGGAACGTTCTCGTCGTAGAAGGTGTCGAGCAGGCCGAGGATCACCAGCGGGCTGGCCGAGGCCGGCAGCGTGAGCAGACGCTCGGTCAGTTGATGACAGGTGAACGCGCGCGAGACGTGAATGCGCGCCAGCGCCAGGTGCGGCGCCGGCCCGCCCGGCGTGCTGGAGGCCAAGAAACGTGCGACCCATAACGCATCGAAGCAGTTGCCGCCATCCACCACCCACACCGGGCCGCGTTGCGCGGCGAGCCGGGCGACCGTGGCTAACGCCACCGGCATGAGCGCCGTGCCGTGCAGCGCCACCAGGCCCACCGCGGCCAGCGGCAGCGGTGTGACCGCCTCGCTTTCAACTCTGCGTACCAGCATTTGGGGATACACCATGCCACCACCTTCGACCGTAGTTGCGTTTGTCATTGTGAGGAGCTTTGCACCGCGCAGCGGTGCAGTGCGACGAAGCAATCTGGGAGAGGCTTGTGCACGACCTGCTACTCTGTGGCGGTGCCGCTCCAAGATTGCTTCGCCCCGGAACCCACCGGGGCTCGCAATGGCGATTTCGCCTCTCCGTGTAGGGGCACGCCATGGCGTGCCCCTACACGGAGAGGCCGCCCCTTGCTCGCAACCCTCTTTCCTATCGCCAGCCGAGATTCCTCGGGCGCTACGCGCCGTCGGAATGACGGAGGGTGTATGCCACGCCCCTCGTCGCGACGACGGAGGGCTTTCGTCCTTCAACGCAGCTACAGTATATAGAACACATGTTCTAACCTCAAGGGTGAGATTTGTGGGGAGCGCTGAGCGCAATGACCATCACGCGCCATCCATCATCGTGTGCTCCGCGAACGGCACACGCAGAGCAACCATCACGCTGATTGGACTGCTGAATGCATGTGGCGGGCGTGCGCGAGCGCCATAAACAACCGAACTCGCTTCCTCCGGAGAGTCCCTCACACGTTGCACAATTGCATCGCTTGACCATTCCGCAAACCTCGTGGTATTCTGCGCAGGTCTCGCCAAGGGGGAGGGCACATGCCGGGCGACCGTCCGTACTGGGTGGCGCTCAATCACGTGCGCGGCGTCGGTGCAGCGCGTGTGCGACGGCTGAAGGAATCTTTCGCCACCCTCCACGATGCGTGGCATGCGCCGCGCCACGAATTGCTCGCCGCCGGGTTGGACGAGCGCAGCACGGAATCCCTTTGCGAAGAACGCCAACGACTGGATCCTGAGGCCCTGCTGGCCGCAATCGAGGCGCGCGGGATCGAGGTGCTGACCTGGGAGGAGGGTGCGTATCCGCGCCGACTGGCGGAGCTCCCAGTAGGGCCGCCGGTGTTGTATGTGCGCGGAGCGCTGAGCACGCAAGATGAGTGGGCGATCGCGATTGTTGGCACGCGCCGCCCGACGGCCTACGGACGTGAAGCCGCCGTGCACTTTGCCTCCACGCTCGCCGGCGCGGGGTTGACCATCGTCAGCGGGTTGGCGCGCGGCATCGATGCCGAGGCGCATCGCGCGGCGCTGGTGGCCGGCGGGCGTTCGATTGCGGTGATGGGCTGCGGCGTGGATACGATCTACCCGGCGGAGCATGCCCGGTTGGCGCAGCAGATCATGGAATGCGGCGCGCTGGTGAGCGACTACGCGCCGGGCACGCCGCCCGATGCGGCCAACTTCCCGCCGCGCAACCGCATCATCGCCGGGCTGTCACTGGCCACGATCGTGGTCGAGGCAGGCGAACAAAGCGGCGCGCTGCTCACCGCGGGCTACGCGGCCGACCAGGGGCGGGACGTATTTGCCGTACCGGGGAATGTGTTCAGCCCCGCCTCGCGCGGGACCAATCGCCTGATCCAGGATGGCGCTCAGCCAGCGATCGAACCGAACGACATTTCCTTGGCGCTGGATCTGGTACGCGTCGCCGAGCATCGCCAGGCGCGAATGCTCCTGCCAGACTCGCCCACCGAGGCGAGGCTCTTAGAGATCCTGGGGCGCGATCCACTGCACGTGGACGCAATCCGCCTGCGGGCGGAGCTGCCCATCGAAGAGGTGAGCAGCGCACTGGCGATGATGGAGCTCAAGGGGCTGGTGCGCCACGTCGGGGGGATGCAATACGTGATACGCTTCTAGGACGCACGGGCACCAGGGGAATGGGCGCGAGGCCCGCAGAGCGAGGACGGGACGGAGCACGACCACAATGAGCCTTCCATACTACGCCGTCATCATGGCCGGAGGTGGTGGCACTCGCCTCTGGCCACTTTCGCGCTTGAGCCGACCCAAGCAACTCTTGCCGCTCTTGGGCGGGCGCAGCCTGTTCCGCGTCGCGGTGGATCGCCTGCGGCCGCTGTTCGATGCGGAGCACACGCTGGTAGTTTGTCATGCCGGGCTAGCGAGCCGGCTGCGGCGCGAGACGCCGCGCCTGCCGCGGGAGAATTTCCTGATTGAGCCGGAGCCGCGCAACACCGCGCCGGCCATCGCCCTGGCGCTGGCGGAGATAGGGCAGCGCGGCGGACCGGCCGCCATGGCCTGCCTGACAGCGGATCACTTCATTCAAGATGAGGCGCGCTTCCGCGAGGTGCTCCAGGCCGCCTACCGCGCGGCGGCGGCCGGCCATCTGGTTACGCTGGGAATCGACCCCACCGCTCCAGTGACAGGGTTTGGCTACATCGAACGCGGGGAGCCGGCGGGTGAATTCGGCGGGATGACAGCCCACCGGGTTGTAGCCTTCAAAGAAAAGCCCGATAAGGAGATGGCCGAGCGGTTTGTGGCCGACGGACGGCATTTGTGGAACTCGGGCATGTTCGTGTGGACCACCGAGCGCATACGCCAGGAATTCTCGCGTCAGGTGCCGGCACTGGCGGAGGCTCTGGACGGCCTTGCCGCACGGTTGGGTCGCCGCGGCTCGCGGGCGGGGCTGGCACGACTGTGGAAGAGAATCCCACGGCAATCGATTGACTATGCCGTGATGGAGGGCGCGTGGGATGTTCTGGTGATCTCGGCCTCCGGGCTGGGTTGGGCCGACGTGGGGACGTGGGAGTCGCTGCTCGACATATATGTCCGCCAACCTCGCTTGCGCGGCAAACCTGGGGCGCGACACGTGGCCATCGACTCCTCGGGAGTTGAGGTGATAGCGGACGGGGTGGAAGGGAAGCTGATTGCCACGATCGGAATGAAGGATGTCGTCATCGTCGACACCGGCGACGCACTGCTGGTGTGCGGGCGAGGGGCATCCCAAGACGTACGCCGCCTGGTACGCGAGTTGGCGGAGAAACGCGGCACGCGCAATTATCTCTAGCCCTGCGCGCCCAGCCGATGGCTGGGTGCGCCGCTCATTGTTGAGGTGTGATGGAAGCCTACTGTCTCAAGTGCAAGACCAAACGCGATCTGGTCGATCCGCAGCCAGTGTTCTTCTCCAACGGCAGTGCCGCCACGCGCGGCACGTGCCCGGTATGCGGCAGCGGGCTGAACAAGATGGGACGCACCGAAGCCCACGAGGGGATGCCGAAACCTGAGCCCAAGCCTGCCGCACCGCGCCGCAAGCGCGGCAATGGCGCAGGCGCCGCCGCGGGCGGTAACGGGCACCGCGCAGGCAAACTGGTGATCGTCGAATCGCCGGCCAAGGCGAAAACCGTCGGGCGCTTCTTGGGCAAGGGATACACGGTGCGCGCCTCGGTGGGGCACGTGCGCGACCTGTTGCGGTCGCAGCTCTCGGTGGACGTGGCGAATGGGTTCACGCCTAAGTACCGCGTGCCCAATGAGAAGCGGCTGGTGGTGAAAGAGCTGCGTGACATGGCGGCCAAAGCGGAAGGGATATTCCTCGCCACCGACCCCGACCGCGAGGGCGAAGCCATTGCCTGGCACCTGGTGGAAGCGGCGGAACTCGACCCGGCAGCCACGCGGCGCGTTGTGTTCCATGAGATCACCGAGAGCGCCATCCACGAGGCCTTCGGCCACCCGCGCGAGATCGACATGAACTTGGTCAATGCGCAGCAGACTCGGCGCATCCTCGACCGCCTGGTAGGCTACTCGCTCAGCCCGCTCCTGTGGGCGAAGGTCCGCAGCCGCCTCTCCGCGGGGCGCGTGCAGTCGGTGGCGCTGCGGCTGGTCGTCGAGCGTGAGCGCGAAATCCTGGCTTTCGTGCCTCAGGAATACTGGACGGTCGAAGCAGAACTCGTGCGCGATGCGGAGACCGGAAAGCAGTTCCGCGCGCGGTTGGTGCGGGTGGACGACAAAGAACCCAGCCTGGCTTCGCGCGAGGCGGTGGACCCGCTGCTCAAGGACCTGGAACGGGCCGCCTACCGCGTAGCGCACGTCAAGCGCGGCGAGCGGCGGCGCAATCCCTCGGCCCCCTTCACGACGTCCACTCTCCAGCAAGAGGCCTCGCGCCGGCTGGGGTATGCCCCCAAACGCACCATGGCCATTGCCCAGCAATTGTACGAAGGCATCGAGCTGGGGGAGCAGGGTTCGGTGGGTCTCATCACCTACATGCGCACCGACTCGATGCAGGTGGCGGCTTCGGCTCAGGAGGAGGCGCGCGAGTACATCCGCCAGCGCTATGGCGGCGAGATGCTGCCGGCGCAAGCCCCGCAGTACCGCACCCGCTCGCGCAACGCGCAGGAGGCGCACGAGGCCATCCGACCCACGGCCGTTCGGCGTGACCCGCAGAGCCTGCACGAGTATCTCAGCCGTGAGCAGATGCGCCTGTACACGCTCATCTGGCAGCGATTTGTGGCCTCCCAGATGGCGCCGGCGGTGTACGACACGCTGACGATTGAGATCGAGGCCCAGGCGGAACACCAATACCTGTTGCGCGCCTCGGGCGCGACGCTGCGCTTCCGCGGCTATCAGATGGTATACGAGGAAGTGCGCGACGAGGACGTGAACGGCGACCAGGAGCCGGAATTCCCCAACTTGCCATCGTTGGAAGATGGCGACCTGCTACGCCTGCTGCAACTGCTGCCCGAGCAGCATTTCACCACGCCCCCGCCACGCTTCACCGAGGCCGCGCTGGTCAAGGCCCTCGAAGAGAACGGGATTGGCCGCCCCTCAACCTATGCCCCGATTCTCTCCACTATCCAGGCCCGCGGCTACGTGACCAAGGAAGAGAAGCGCTTGGTGCCGACCGACACCGGCATGACGGTCAACGACTTGCTGGTCGAACATTTCCCGGAGGTGATGGACCTTGGCTTCACGGCGCTAATGGAAGACCGCCTGGACATGATCGCCGACGGCGAGGCCGACTGGGTGCAATCGCTGCGCGAGTTTTATGTTCCGTTCAGCGCACGCATTTCGGCGGCCGAAGCGGAGATGCCCGTAGTCAACGGCGGGCCGGAGCTGGCCGGGCGCGACTGCCCGCAGTGCGGCAAGCCGCTGGTCATCCGGTGGGGACGTTACGGCAAGTTCATCGGGTGCTCGAACTTCCCCACCTGCCGCTACATCGAACCCTGGCTGGAGAAGATCGGCGTGCGCTGCCCGAATGACGGCGGGGAGATCGTCGCGCGCAAGACGCGCAAGGGACGGACCTTTTATGGCTGCGCCAACTACCCGGCCTGCGACTTTACCAGTTGGAAGAGGCCGCTGGCCCAGCCCTGCCCCACATGCGGTGGGTTGCTGGTCCAGGCCAATCGTCAGACGGCGCAATGCACGAAGTGCGGCACCGAAGTGAAGCTTGAAGAATTGCAGCAAGCCGCGCCCGAGGGATGACGGGGGGAGAGGGCAGTTCCTGGGTCAAGGATCGCGGTCGGTGTTGGGGCACGCCATGGCGTGCCCCTTTGTGTGGCGGCTCGCTTGCAGTGGGAACCCCTCTTGCGATCGCAGGCCGGGATTCCTCGGGGCTTTGCCCCTCGGAATGACGAAGAGGACCCCTCCTATTATTGCGAGAAGCCTTGCCCCGCGTAGCGGGGTGAGGCGCCCAGGCAAACTTGGAGCAACAGGTGCTCAACCAGCGGCTCGCAGGTCGGGAAGGCTTCAAGATTGCTTCGTCGGGCGCGCCCTCCTCGCAATGACAGGCAGGGCGATCGCGCACTGAGATTCCTTGGGCGCCATGCGCCCTCAGTTCACCTTGGGCATCTCCGCCACGGCAGGTTGTCGCCCCGCGGCCGACTGAGTACAATCATCTCGATGCTGCCGGCTGTCGGAAAGGGCATGCCCGATCGGTTCCGTCTGATCTCCGCGGTTCACGTGTTCCTGCTGCGCGAAGGAGAGATCTTCTTGCTCCGCCGGGCGAACACCGGTTGGGGCGACGGTTTGTTCAGCGTCCCGGCCGGACATTTGGACGGAAACGAACAGGTCATCGCCGCGGCGGTGCGCGAAGTGGCTGAGGAAGCCGGCGTCAACCTCGCGCCTGAAGACGTGCGCGTGGTCGGCGTGATGCACCGCAAGTCGAACACCGAGCGCATCGACTTCTTCCTGGCGGCAGAGCACTGGCAGGGCGAGCCACACAATGCCGAGCCCAGCCGGTGCAGTGAGACGGGATGGTTTTCGCTGATCGACCTTCCAAGCGACACCGTGCCGTATGTGAGGCGCGGCACTGAGAACTTCCGCGCAGGGCGCTGGTTCGATAGCTACGGGTGGCAGGGCGAGCCGTAGCGCGCACCTGAGGGGCAGCGCAGGTGGCCCCGGCGCTCGGGGCCCTGGCCGAAGCAATAAGAGAGGAGCAGGCGAGCCATGCAATCAATACGCGATCGGCTGCGCAACCCTTGGATTATCGCTGGGGAGGCGTTCCTGGCCGGGCTGATCCTGGGCTTGCTTGTCTTAGGCTGGTGGGTGTGGCCGGTGGATTTCATCGATGCCACGCCGGCGGAGTTGCGTGCGGATCTGCGCATCGATTATCTGCGGGCCGCGGTCGATTCGTTCGCCGTGACCGGCGACGCCAATACCGCACGCCAGCGCTTTGCCGCCCTCGGATCGAGCGGCGCCGAGACCCTGGGTCTCTTGCAGCGCGATCCGTCGGTAGACCAGGGCCGCGTCAGCCAATACCTGTCAGTCGTCAGCGACATCATTCCAACGGGAGGGGGCAAAGTCACACCGCCGCCAGGCGGGACTCCGGCGCCGGGCACCTCGCTGTTGGGTGCTACGCGCTCTCTGGTTCTCGTCTTCCTTGGTCTGTGTCTGGTCACTCTGGTCCTGGGAGGCGTGCTGGTGCTCGTCCTGCGCCGGCGGCGCAGCACGGCGGCTGGCGCACAACTGGACGAAGGGCAGCACCCCCCCGAGGCTCAGGCTGCTTCGGGAGAAAGGCCGGCGGGAGCACCCCCCGCGCCCGGTACAGCACCACTGGCCGCGGGCGCGCCGGACACCGCTGCCTTGAGCGGAACAGGCCCGCTCGAACGCTTTGTGACGACTTATGTTTTGGGGGATGACCTGTACGAAGACAGCTTCACCATCAACTCACCGGCGGGTGAGTTCCTGGGCGAATGCGGGGTAGGGATTTCCGAACAGGTCGGCGTGGGCGAACCCAAGAAGGTGACGGCCTTCGAGGTGTGGCTGTTCGACAAGCGCGACACACGCACCTCGACCTATGTGATGATGAGTGATTACGCAATGCACCGCGACGATGTTCGCTCACGCCTGGCGCCGCGCGGTACGCAATTGGAGGCGCTGGCCGGCACGGACTTCTGGATGGAGACGCAAACCCTGAAGACGCACGTCCAGGTGCGTGAGGTGCAATACGGCCGCGGGGCGCTGCCGGCCAACTCGTTCTTTGATCGGATGACGCTGCAACTGGAGGTGTGGGCGAAGTCGTAACATGCCCATGCCGAATGAGGAAAACGAGCCGCCCCTTGGGGCGGCTCGTTAGTTTCATCATTCCGAGGAGCTTGCGTGAAACGGGCGGCCGGGCCCCACCCCCACCCCTTATCCCTCCCCCGGCGAGTCAGAGCCTCGAAGTGATTTCCTCACCCCCCTCTCCGCCCGACTCCCATCCTGCCGAGAAAACCGTCTCGGCGGAGAGGGGGCTGGGGGTGAGGTAGGTTGGTCTTCCGCAACCCGTTAGCGGCGACTACTCAATGCTGATGATCGTCAGCGTTTGCGGTCCCGCGGGTGTGTCCGCCGTGACCCGCTCGCCCGCGCGATGGCCCATCAGCGCACGCCCGAATGGGGACTCGTGCGAGATACGTCCTTGCCGCGTGTCGGCCTCCGTGCTGCCCACCAGGACAAACACCTCGGGCGCATCTCCCTCCACCGCCACCGTCACCCGCGAGCCGAGAGCGACTTCGCCGTACGGCGCCTGCCCGGGCTCGACGATCGTCGCATGCCGCAACAACGCGTCCAATTCGAGAATGCGACCCTCGAGGAAGCCCTGGGCCTCCTTGGCCGCGGTGTAATCCGCGTTCTCCGAAAGATCGCCCTGCTGAATCGCGGCGCGCAGGCGTTCGGCCAGCTTGAGCCGCTCGCGTCCCGTGAGCTCTGCGAGCTCTGCGCGCAGACGGCTGGCGCCTTGCGGCGTGAGCAGTTTCGGTTCCGGCATGCGGCTCTAGGACCTGCTCCCTTGGCAGGCTAAGGCAACGTGTTCGGGTTGAACAGTTTCTCGTGTTCTTCGAGGGCGAAGCGGTCCGTCATCCCGGCGATGTAATCGCACACTACGCGCTGCGCACCCTCCTGCTGCGCGCGGGCCTGGACGGGCGCGGGCAAAATCTCCGGGTCGGCAATGTAAGCTAAGAACAGGTCCGCGATGAAGCGTTCCGCTTTCACCGCCATGCGCACGACGCGGTAATGGCGGTACATGTTGGCGTACAAGAAGCCCTTCAACTCGCGGATGGATTTACCCATCCCGTCCGAGAACCCGATGACGTTGTGCGGCAAGCGCTGCAAGTCATCCCGCGAGCGCACCTTGCCTTCTCGCAGGCGCGCGTCGGTGGCACGGCTCGCGTCGCGCACAGCCAGCCCGATAAAGCGACGGATCAGGCGGTGGCGCGTCAGTTCGTCCAGCGCGCCGGTCTGCCAGCCGATGCTCTCACGCAACATCTCCCAGGCCGCCTGGCCGGCCAAATCCTCGGCCGAGATGAGCTGTGAACGCAGGCCGTCATCCAGGTCGTGCGCCGTATAAGCAAGTTCATCCGCCAGGTTGGTGATCTGGGCCTCGAGGTGCCCGCGCTTGTCGGGCTCGAAGCCGGCCGCATCCGCAACGTCGTACTCTGTCTCGTGTTTGACCATGCCTTCGCGCGTTTCCCACGTCAGGTTGAGCCCGGCAAAATCCGGATAGCGCTTTTCGAGCGTGGTCACGATGCGGAACGACTGCCGATTGTGGTCGAACCCGCCGTGCCCCTCCATAAGTTTGGCCAGCGCCACCTCGCCCGAATGTCCGAACGGCGGGTGGCCCAGGTCATGCGCGAGGCAAATGGCCTCCACCAGGTCCTCGTTGGCACCCAACGTGCGCGCCAGGCTGCGCCCGATCTGAGCGACTTCCAGCGTGTGTGTCAGGCGTGTGCGGTAGTAATCGCCCTCGTAGGTGATGAAGACCTGGGTCTTGTATTCCAGGCGGCGAAAGGCCGTGGTGTGGAGAACCCGGTCCCGGTCGCGCATAAAGGCGGTGCGGAACTCGGGTTCGTCCTCCGCAACCTCCCGGCCGCGCGAGGTTTTGCTCAGGCACGCGTAGGGAGCCAGCGTCCGCAGTTCGGCGGTTTCGAGGTCCTGGCGAGTGACCAGCATTGAAAATCCTCCGGGGTGGCGCGAGTGTAACAGAGCGATATGGGCTTGTCAACCAATGTCACTTGAATTATCCTTATCAGCCGTGATAGCCACATGACCAACGACTCTTCTGCACCCATCGAACGCGCCGGCCTGATACAGGTCGGCGGCCAACCCGCAACGGTCGTCGGGGCGGATCTACATCCCGGCGACCGCGCGCCCGAGTTCAGCGCACACACCCAGGAGTGGCAATGGCTGCCCGCACTCGCGGCCACCCGCGGGATGGTGCGCATCATCGCCGCCGTGCCATCGCTCGACACGCCGGTGTGCGACGTGGAGACGCGCACCTTCAACAAGTGGGCGGCCGAACTCGGCCTGGACGTGCACATCCTGGTCGTCTCCACCGATCTGCCCTACGCCCAGAAGCGCTGGTGCGGCTCGGCGGGTGTGGACCAAGTGACCACGCTCTCGGACCACATGACGGCGGAATTCGGATTGCGCTACGGATGCCTGATCAAGGAGCGCCGCATCTTACGCCGCGCGACCTTCGTCGTGGACCGCCACGATCGGATTGTGTACGCGGCCTACACGGCCAAACTCGGGGACGAACCCGAGTACGACGCCATACTCGACGCGGCGCGCCGGGCGCTGGATGCCGGGCCGCGCGGCGAACAAGGATAACGCATGCCCCATCAGAGACTCTTATTGGTCGACGATCATGAAGTGGTGCGGCTGGGTCTCAAGTCGCTGCTCGAGCGCCATCACGGTTTTGAAGTGGTGGCCGAAGCCAGCACAGCTCGCGAAGCCGTTGAGAAGTGCCTGGCCTACAAACCCGACGTGGTGGTAATGGATATCCGCCTGCCAGGCGGTTCAGGCATTGAGGCCTGCCAGGAGATTACCCAGGCTCTACCCGAGACCAGAGTCATCATGCTCACCTCGTATGCCGAGGACGAGATGCTCTTCTCGGCCATCCGCGCCGGCGCGGCCGGCTACGTGCTCAAACAAATCGGCGCGCAGGACCTGGTGCGCGCGATCGAAGCGGTGGGGCGGGGCGAAGCGCTGCTCGACCCGGCGGTGACCAAACGCGTCTTTGCCGAGATGCGCAAAGTGGCGCGCGAAGAAGAGGCCTCCGCCTTTGCCGAGCTGACCCAGCAGGAAATGCATGTGCTGCAGCTTGTTGCAGAAGGCAAGACCAACCGTGAAATCGCGCAGGCACTCTTCCTCGGCGAGGGCACGGTACGCAACTACGTCTCGAGCATCCTCTCGAAGCTCAGTGTGGCCAATCGCGCCGAGGCGGCGGCGTATGCCGTGGCCCACAACCTCAAGGACTATCTGTAATCGCCTCGCGCCGTGATCATCCTGCGGCCGCCGACCCATGTGGGCGGCCGCTTTAGATTCCTGATGAAGGGGGGCTTGGGCATGCGCTGCGGAGGGCCTGGCCCCCCTTCCTGTACGTTGACCACGTCGGGCGAGCCAGCGGTTGCAGTTGCGCTCGCGCCGGGCATGACTATAATCGCGGCTCGCGGAGATTTGCCTCGGCAGGTGGGTTCTAAGGCCTGCGGGGCGCACAGCGCTCGAATGATGAACGCCTCCCAAACTCGAGCCCGCCCTTCCCTGCATGGCACGCGAGCCGTCGATCGTGCGAGCCTACGCCGCCGCATGCGTTGGGCCAGCGACCCGCTTCTGTGTTCGACCATCGGCCAGGCGCTGCCCGATCGGCAGGCGGAGCTGCTGCTCAACTGGGGGCTGCGGCAGATGGCGCGCAGCGTGCGCCGGAGCGCGCCGCTCGATGATGTGCAGGCCCTCGCGGCGATCCACTCCGACCTCAAGCTGGTGCGCAAGATCATGCGGCGCATGCAGCAACTCCTCGAGCGCAGGACGACGCTGGATGAAGCCCACCTCGTGGCGCAACTGGCCGTGGTTGCCGCCCTGGCCCGGCAATTGCCTGCGGCCGAGAGCGGTGGTCGCCGCACGCGAGGCGCAGTACGACCGGCCTCGCTGGCGCGCCTCGCCCAACAGGCGAAGGCTCTGGACTCCCAGCGATGTCTCGTGCGGCTGATTCGCTTCGCGGACTCCTCTCGCCGCACGCGAGTGAATTGAACCCGACGTTTTGTTGACGAATGCACCCCCCTCGATCATTGCGAGGGGCCGCAGGTCCCAAGGAATCTTGGCGACAACTCACGCGCAAGCACCCCTTGCCTGCTCGCATGATCGCAATGAGGGGAGGGGCAGGCCATGACGTCCCTCAATAAGGGCTGTGGCCTTCTCGCGATGACAGTCAATGAGGCGGTGCGTGCTTGCTGTGGAATTGTGACGCGGGGAGTGCCCTAATCGGGGGCAATGCGCAGCACGGCGGCGCCCGTGAGGCGGCCGGCCTTGAGCTGGGCCAAGGCGCTGTTGGCCTCGGCCAGTGGGAACTCTGTCACTTCTGCGTGAATGGGAATCGCTTCGGCCAGCCGGATGAACTCCTGCGCGTCACGGCGGGTGGCGTTGGCGACCGTGCGCAATATGCGCTCGCCGTACACGAGCGCATAAGGCATGGAGGGCAGGGGGCTCATGTGGATGGCGTTGATTGCCAGGGTCCCTCCCTTGCGCAGACGCTCGAGCGCCAGGGGCACGAGGGCACCCGCCGGCGCGAAGATGATTGCGCGGTCGAGATCCGCGGGCGGTTTCTCCTCGGCTGAACCCACCCAGGCGGCGCCGAGCGCCTCGGCCTGCCGGCGATGGCCCTCGCCGCGAGTAAAGGCATACACCTCGCATTGCCAGAAGCGGGCGACTTGGATGGCCAGGTGGGCACTCGCGCCGAAGCCGAACAGGCCCACTCGCTCTCCAGGCTGCACCTGCGCGAGACGCAGGGCGCGGTAGCCTATGATGCCGGCGCACAAGAGCGGGGCCGACTGGCGCGCCGCAAGTCCGCGGGGCAAGCGAACGGCGAACGCCGGGTCGATGGTTAGATACTCGGCGTAGCCCCCATCGGTTGAGAGGCCGGTGAAGCGCGCGCTGTCACACAGGTTTTCCTCGTCGCGAGCGCAGAATGCACACCGTCCGCATGCGCTGTTGAGCCAGGCGACGCCGGCCTGCTCGCCGAGCTTCCACCCTGCCACCGCAGCGCCAAGGCTCTCGACCTCGCCGACCACCTGATGGCCCGGGATGAGGGGCAGCCGCGGCAGGGAGAGCTCACCCTCCACAGTGTGCAGGTCGGTGTGGCACACGCCGCAGACCAGTACCCGCAAGCGGATCTCGCTGGAGTTGGGCTCGGGTCGCGCGACGGTGCGCAGCACCAACGGGCGCTGCTCAATGGGGGCCGGTTGATCGAGCTGGGCGGCACGCATCATGTGTTGCATCAAGGCAAATCCTTGGCGGGGTCGGCGAGGCGAGCACGCCCTGGCCAATGGCGATGGGCTGGCGTTGCACGTTTTTCGGCCCGCCGCCGGCGTTGTGGGTCAATCGCTGGCAGGGCGAAGAGCTTACTCGAGGGGGGCGGTGGCCATGCGAAAGGTGCAGGCCGGATCGCCGCGCGCAGCGCAGGTCACTTCTTCGACGGCGAAGTGCTTGCCACCACTCAGCCAGGCCAAGCCTTCCTGGAAAGTGCCCACGAGCAGGTGGCAGCATGCGCGCTGGGTGTGCCGGCCAAAGCAGTAGGGGCAGCGCTCGTTAGTCCACAGCAGCGATCGACCCTCCGTGGCCAGCCGCACCACCTGATCGCTGTTGCGGTTGAAAACCTCCGCGAGCAGCTCGGCCCCGCGCAGGATTCGCGATTGCAGCGGCAAACTCCGCAGGCCGCGGCATTGCGGCGAGGCGGTGAGCGCTCCGGCGATCTCGCGCAGGCCTTTGCGCAGGGCGATGCGGCCGGCGCGTAAGCTCATGCCCCGCCCCGCCTGCTCGCCATACAACGTGTCGAGAGCTCCCTCTACCTGGCCAAGCGCCTCGAGCTTGAAGTGCGAAGGGCGCGGATCGGCGAGATGCACGGCCTGCAAGCCGGGGTCATCGGCCTCCCGCAGGACGCGCTCGAAGGCCTCCTTGCCCAGCACTTCTTCCCAGGCGAGCAGCACGATGCGCCCGAACCGGTAGGGGAATGAACCCGCGGGTGAAGGGCTTTGCAGGGCGGAGGCGGATGGGTCGGTCATAGGCGGGTTGGCCGAGGCAGGGAGCGGCCTGAGGCCGGTGTCACTCCTGAACTTCTTCGAGAATGCAGTACAGCAGCTCGAGCAGGACGTTCTTCACCTTTTCGCGCTCAGTTGCGACACACTCCAGGCATCGGATTTGCGGATCGAGACGCAAGGCAATACGCAGGTCCTCGATCGACCAGGCATCCGGATGATCTTGTTTGTTGGCGGCCACGACGAAAGGCGTGGGCGCATAGGCGCGGAAGGTCTCCATGATATAGCGCGCCTCGCGAAACGTCTCAGGGCGTGTGCTGTCGACCATGACTACAAAGCCGAGCATGCCCTCCGAGAGGATTTCCCACATGAAGTCGAAGCGCTTTTGGCCGGGGGTGCCGAACAAATACAGCACCAGCTCCTCGTCGACGCTGATGCGCCCGAAATCCATGGCAACCGTGGTGGTGTCCTTTATCTTTTCCGCCTGGAGCGTGATCTTGCGCTCGGTGGAAACCACATCGATCTCGCTGATCGAGTGGATAAAGGCGGTCTTCCCCGAGTTGAAGGGGCCGGTCACCACCATCTTGACGGTGCGGATTGACACCCTGCGATCCTCACAAAGACCGAATGCGTGTGATCAGGCGGTTGATGAGCGACACTTGGTCTGGCCCCTTGGCCAGCGGCTGAATGACCGGCGGGCGTGGAGCGGTATCGCCCTCCAGGCGGATACTTTCGACGATGCCCGCTTGCATCAGCCCATAGACGATGCGGCGGATCTCGATGTCGCTCAGGCGATTGGCCCGTGCAATCTGACGGATGGTGTTTTTCGGGTTGACATACGACACCACCCGCCATTCCTCGACGCTCAGGTTGATATTGCGCAGCCGCGAATCCGGCCGGTCGGTGAACTTGAGTGCTACGTCCAGGTTGGGCAGCTCCTCCTGCAGGCGCTCCCACTCCTTCATACGCCGCGCGCCCTCCATGATCAGGTTCTCAAGGTCGAGGCGCACGGTGATGCGGTCTTCGGGGGGCAGCACGCCGCTGTGGAAGCGGAAGCCGCCCTCACTCCAGGTGAATAGGCGCAGCACCAATTCGGTGATGTACTTCTGCACCGCCTGGAGGATGGCGGGTTGAGTGAGGTAGCCGGCGTGAATGAGCAGCAGCCCCAGCTCTTTGTCGTTCGACGCCTGAGGTCGCGAGCGCAGGAGCTGAGCTTGTTCTTCGGAGATTTGTTTGCCGGCGAGAAGGATCGAGATCAGTGTGCCGTCGCTGGAGCGGCTCTGCCCGTAGATCAGTTTGCCCTCGGCAAAGGAGAGGCTGGCGTGGTCGTTCGTTCCCTGGATAGTAAGCGTCCCCGTCTTGCGGGCCAGGTGGACCAGATTGAGAAGCTGGGTCACGCTAAAATCGTGTAGATTGCCCTGGAGGGCCATTCTTGGGAGTCCGAGGGGACGCGATTCGCCGCGAGCAATTAGGAAATCGCTTCCCTGGGGGAAGCTGGGGGATTATAACCGCAAGCGGGAAGGGGCGTCAAACAGAAAGGCCTGAGCGCTTCGCGGCGCGAGGCGGCGCGAGATCTGCAGTGTGAGTCGGAGGGGCGTCTTCGCCTGCCGCCCAGGTTTGATTGCCGCCAGCCGAGGTCGGGGCGAATCGTTTGACCGACCCATGGCCTCATGTTAGAATGTTGCGCACTACGCGCCCGGTTGGGCGCTTGCCATCTCGGGCCCCCATCGTCTAGCGGCCCAGGACGTGGCCCTCTCAAGGCCAAAACACGAGTTCGAAACTCGTTGGGGGCACTCATCATCGCGCAGTGGAATCCTGGAAGCTTGAGCGAATCAGTTTCTCACGTTCCATTGCAACGGGGGGAATCAAGTTGCTAGATCTCGCCGGGCCAATCGGTCCTTCCCAAGCGGCAAAGACCTAGTCTATCAAAACGAACATGGTTGTCGTACGTCGCGCGAAGGTAGGTTGCGGGGGGCAGGGGACGGCGGTACTTGGCGGGTGCAAGAAGACGCCTCAATGAACATGTTGCATGGACCGCAAGCGTAGATAGACACGATCCATGACGAGATCCGATGAGCGCCCCAACTGATGGGGCGCTCACTTCTTTGCCCTTTCCCGACGAGGGTTTCATCTTGCGACAGGTCATTCTCTGACACATCCCTAGCCATCATGTGCCAAACTTGCGGTAGAACCAGGTCTTGACCAACTGGGTCAGGATGACGTAGCCCACCAGCAGCCCTGCCAGAAGCAGCCAGTAGAGGGGCGGCAGGGCCACAAATCCGAGCGTGTTGGCGAGAGGTGAAACTGTTAACCAGGCGCCCACTGAGACGATGATGAAAGAACTGATGATCAATGACCAACTGGCCCGGCTCTGAATGAACGGGATTTTGTTGGTGCGGATGATGTGAATGATGAGTGTCTGGCTGAAGAGCGACTCCACAAACCAGCCGGTGTGGAATAGCGCCGGATTATTCCAGGCCTTGAACACAGAGATCATAATGAAGAAGGTGGCGTAATCGAAGATCGAACTGATCGGGCCGATGAACAGAATAAAGCGCTGGATTTCTCCGATGGTCCACTTGCGCGGCTTGGTCAACCAGTCGGCATCCACTTGGTCGGTGGGGATGGTGGTCTGCGAGAAGTCGTAGAGCAGGTTATTGGTCAACACCTGGATCGGGAGCATGGGCAGGAAGGGCAGGAAGGCGCTGGCGCCCACCACGCTGAACATGTTACCGAAGTTGGAGCTGGCCGCCATCTTGATGTATTTGATAATGTTGCCAAACACGCGCCGGCCTTCCAGCACGCCTTGCTCTAGCACCAACAGGCTGTTCTCCATCAGGATGATATCGGACGACTCCTTGGCGATGTCCACAGCGCTGTCCACGGAGATGCCCACGTCGGCGGCTTTTAGGGCCGGAGCGTCGTTGATGCCATCCCCCATGAAGGCGACGACATGGCCCTTGCTCTGCAATGCGTGGATGAGATGTTCCTTCTGGGCCGGTGCCAGCTTGGCAAAAATGCTGGTCGCACTCGCGGCTTCTGCCAGTTCTGCTTCGCTCATGGTTTCGATTTGTGAACCGAGCAGGATTGTATCCACCGGCATGCCCACCTGCCTGCAGATATAGGCGGTGATGATTTCATTATCGCCGGTCAGAATTTTGACATCCACGTTCAGAGCCTTCAATCGCTTCAAGGCCTCCGTTGCGGTCTCCTTGGGCGGGTCGAGGAAGGCCAGGTAGCCCAGCAGGGTCATGTCGGATTCGTCCTGCATCTCATAGTGCGGGTCATCGTCATCGCCAGGCATGATTTTGTAGGCCACGGCGACCACGCGAAAGCCCTGGGCGTTCAACTCGTGCACGAGATGCTTGCGGTGGGCGTCGTGCTCGGGTGTTACATCCAGCACCTTCCCCTCGACTTCCACGCGCGTCGAAAGGCGCATGATCTCCTCCACCGCGCCCTTGCAGATCAGGATGTGCCGGTTCTGGTTGTCCTCCACGATGACGGACATGCGCCGCCGCAGAAAGTCGAAGGGAATTTCGTCTATCTTGCGGTAGGCCGTTTTGACGTTAAGGTCCTCTTCAAGATGACCGTGCTCGAGGATGGCCTCATCCAGCAAGTTCTTCAGGCCGGTCTGGTAGTAGCTGTTCATAAACCCGTAGTGCAGGACGCGTTCGCTCTCGTGGCCGTGGACGTCCAGATGTTTCTCCAGCACGATCTTGCCTTGGGTGAGGGTGCCAGTCTTGTCGGTACACAACACGTCTGCCGCGCCGAAGTTTTGGATGGCGTTCAGACGTTTGACGATGACTTTCTTGCGCGCCATCGCCAGGGCACCCTTCGACAGGTTAACGGTAACGATCATGGGCAGCATTTCGGGTGTCAGTCCGACCGCCACAGCCATCGCAAACAAGAAGGCTTCCAGCCAGTGGTGCTTGGTCATCCCGTTGATCAAGAAGACGGCCGGCACCATCACGGCGATGAAACGGATCATCAGCCAGGTGAACTTATTGACGCCCTTGTCGAAGCTGGTCAGTTGTCGCCGCCCAACGATGCTTGCAGCCAGCGCGCCAAAATAGGTGCGGTCCCCGGTACGAATGACAACTGCCGTCGCAGTGCCGCTTTCCACATCCGATCCCAGGAAGCAGATGTTCGGCAGATCGAGCGGATTGCGAATCTCGCCGGACGGCGGGGCCGCCTCTTTCTCTACGGGCAGGGATTCGCCGGTCAGGGGTGCCTGGTTCAAGAACAAATCCTTGGCGGAAAGCACACGGACGTCGGCGGGCACCATGTCCCCGGCGGCCAGACGTACGATGTCCCCCGGCACCAATCGTATGAGCGCCACTTCGGATTCCTTGCCATCTCGCACCAAGGTGGCGGTCGTGTTGACCATGGCTTTGAGCTTTTCTGCAGCATTGTCGGCGCGCATCTCCTGAAAGAAGCGCAGCACTACGCCCAACAACACCATCACGAAAATGACGACGGTCGCCCGCAGGTCGCCGGTCAGATACGAAAGTATGCCCAGCGCCGTCAACAGGATCACCAGCGGATTCTTGAGATAGTCCAGCAGGCGTAGCCATGGGGGCTGGCGCTTTTCGCGTGCGATCTCGTTCAATCCATAGCGTTTGACCCGCGCCTCGGCTTCTGCCGCGCTCAGGCCGCTCAATTGCGACGCAAGCTCCTTGAGGACCGCGTTACCGTCCGTGCGCGCCATTTCGATGAGTTGATCGGAGACCACGGCCTGATCTACGCTTGCCGGAGTCCCCGCATCAATCGGTGCATTCTTGGGCAATCTCATTGTTTCCTCCGCAGGATGCACGGGACGGCAACGTCGGGCCAATCAGACAGAGCGCAGCCTCGAGATGCAGGCCGCGCTTTCTTGATCGATCCTTTCTGCGTGCAACAGCTTGGCGGCCGGGCGTCTAGGATTGGGCCCCTGCCTCGAGCTGATCCAACCGTCTATAGTAATCCCGTATCTCTTTCAGGTGCAGCCAGGCAATCGTGCCGGTGAGGATCAGGTCATCATTCGTTCCGTCGGTTCCCGGATCGCGGGCGCCGTGTTCGAGTTCCATCTCGAGCCCTCGCCGAAACTGCTGCAGGTCGATTCTTGCCCAGTCGGGGCCGAGCCGCATTCCGGTTGAACGAGCTTCCTCAGCCGAGATCTGTCACTTGCCACTCACAATAACCTCGTGATTCGGTATCGATCTGCCTCAGATGGATGGTATTGTCTTGGCCATTGTGCCTCACTCTAGGTCGGAAGGTGCCCTCGAACTTTGGCTGCGATCTGGCGATCTGTCATCTTGTCGACGGTTTCAATGGCAAGGACATGACCTTGGAGTCCTTCGTGCTCAAGCCGTTTGGACAACTCCCCTTTGGCCTCGCCGGGCCCAAAGATCTGGATGCTCTCTGCGCCACGAACAACAGCGACGACTCTATCGTAGTAGCTGTTGAGGCGGTTCCCAAATTGCCGGTCCCGCACGTCTTCCGAAGTCGAGCCGTCTTCCGATTCCGTCCCACCCGCAAAGCGGACGTGTTTCTCCATGTGTGAGGTTATTTCGTGAATTGCTTCCCCTTCATCTGTAACAATCACAATCACGGCCTTGCGATGATCGATCCACAGACCCGCTTGCTTCTTCACGGAGATGCCTCCTTTGCTCGATTCGAGGACTGCAACCAGAGCTTCGGTATGCCTAGGTTGAGGAAGTGATCTTCCTGAAATCAATGAATCCTCGCTGAACATCCAAGGATGACAACTGCACGCGAATCCGGTCCCCGACATCTACCCCCTCAAACCCATGAACCAGCTTTCCTTCAACCGGAACACTGAGCAGACGGACCCACGTTCCTTTTTCGGAAGCGCCCGTGACAATCGAATCAAACTGCTCTCCGATTCTCGATTCCAGCAGAAGGGCAGCCGCGGATTTGCCAACCTGGCGTTCGACCTTGGTCGCTGCATCTTCTGCTTCGGTGCAATGAGCAGCCAGAATATCCAGCTCATCCTTGCGATAGGGCACAGACTGGCCGTCTATAGCCGCTTTCAGCAGGCGTTGGGTAAGCAGGTCGGGATAACGGCGATTGGGAGCTGTGGAGTGGGCATAGTCCTTGACGGCGAGACCAAAGTGTCCGGGGGCGGGGGCACCGGGCAGTTCTGCCATGTATTCACCCGCTCCCAAAAGTTTGATCACCGCCAGGGAT
>JBGOXY010000002.1:0-36593 GCA_041479415.1 Anaerolineae bacterium | reverse complement strand
GAATAGGACGGTTGCCGCGTGGAGGGCGATCGAGGGGTCAAGGGAGGCGAGGATGACTGATCAGAAGATGTCGCTCGGGCTGAAGATCCTGACCGCAGCCGCCATCCTGCTCGTGGTGGCCGCCGGCTGCCTGGTCTTTCTTTACGCCCCGCGCGAGCGCGTGATGGGCGAGGTGCAACGCGTGTTCTATTTCCACGTGGCCTCAGCCTGGGTGGGCATGTTGTCGTTTGTGGTGGCGGCCGTGGCCGGCGTGACCTACCTCGTGCGGCGCACCCGCACCTGGGATTTGGTCGGCGTGTCGTCGGTGGAGATCGGCATGGTGTTTGGGCTGATCGCCATCCTCAGCGGGTCGATCTGGGCGCGTCCGGTGTGGAACACCTGGTGGACGTGGGATCCGCGCTTGGTGACGACCACGATTATGGAACTGGTCTATGCCGCTTATGTGCTCTTGCGCCAGGGGGTCGAAGACCCCGAGCGCCGGGCGCGCTTCGGTGCGGTGTACGCCATCGTCGGCGTGCTCACCGTGCCGATCACTTTTCTCTCGATCCGCTTCCTGCGCACCATCCATCCGGTGGTCATCGGCACGGGCAATGCCGCGGCGCAAGGCGCCTTCGACATGACCCCGCCCATGCTGCAGACCTTCATGTTCAGCCTGCTGGCGTTCTCGGTGCTGTACTTCGCGCTGCTCCTGCACCGGGTGCGCCTGGCGCGTCGCGCGGAAGCGCTCGAGATGCGCCGCGCGGAACTGGCCGCGGCCTGAGGAGGCGCAATGATTGAAACGATTCCCGACACCCGAGCCTACTTGATTGCAGGCTACACCGTCATCCTGGGCGGGTTGCTGCTGTATGTGATCAGCCTGATTGTGCGCTGGCGCGCGCTGGCACGCGAGGAACGTTGGCTGGCTGAGGTCGAACAGGGGGAGAAGAAGTAGCACGCGCCGGGATCGGCGTGCAGCACATACACAAAGAAGAAGGACGAACGCCGTCGGCGTTCGTCCTTTGATTCGCGAATGCTTTACGTTCGTAGGCGCACGCCGCCCGCGAGCGGCGCGCAAGCGCACGCAGGTCGGCGGCCACGCGAGTCACGGGCCGCCCGTGCGAGTGCCGCGGCTAAGCGGCTTCCTTCACCGCCAGCATCTTCTCGAGCATGCGTTCCAGCGCCATGGTGTGGCTGCACACGCCGCGCCGTTTGAAGAACTCGCAATCGCAATCCCATTTCCCCTGCGCATAGCTCAGCTTGTGATCGTTGTTGTCGCCGTGGAACACCAGTGCAAAGGCGTCGAAGTGGAATCGCTCTGGCTCCTGGGCGTAACGCTTGGCCTTGTCGATCTTGCCGATCATCCCATAGTCCATTCGCGGACTCCTTGGAGGGTGATAAGAAACAAAAAGGCACGCGGGGAGACCCGGTGCCTCGTCAGCCGGTGAGCCTCGTGCCGTGTGCCAGTCCGCTCATGGCGGTTTTCCTCCTCGTTCGACCTTACCTCTTAAGTATAAAACCTCGCGCAGGGCGTGTCAATGCCGTTCGCCCTACGTCTTACCCACTGAGAGTCTCCAGCGTCCACCCAGGGAATACGTCGATATCCATGGAATCGCGTTGGCCGGCGAGGAAGCGCGCCGTGCCGGCAGCCGCAATCATCGCGGCATTGTCGGTGCACAGATCGGGCGTGGGAGTGCGCACTGGGCAAGGCGAAGCAGCGCGCAGCGCCTCGCGCAGGGCGACGTTGGCCGAGACCCCGCCCGCCACGAAGAGCTGCGTCGCTTCGAACTCTTTCACCGCTTGCACCGCCTTGGTCACCAGCACGTCCACGACGGCTGCCTGGAACGAAGCCGCCAGATCGGGGATGGGCAACCCGGGCCGCGGCGGCTCGAGGCCTGCCTTCAGTTCGGGTTGCAGCTTGCGCACCACACGCAGCACGGCGGTCTTCAGGCCGCTGAAGCTGAAATCGTAAGTTCCCTCCAACCAGGCGCGCGGGAAGCGATAGGCCTCAGCCCGCCCGTTGCGCGCCACCTGTTCGATGACCGGGCCGCCGGGATAAGGCAGGCCCAGCAGGCGAGCCACTTTGTCGAAAGCCTCTCCGGCTGCATCATCCAGGGTCGCGCCCAATCGGCGGTAGCGGCCGTGATCGAGCATGAGAATGATCTCGGTATGCCCGCCCGACACGATCAGGCACACCACCGGGAAGGTCACCGGATGGGTGTCGTCGAGCAGGAAGAGCGAATAGATATGCGCTTCGAGATGGTTGACTCCGATCAGCGGCAGCCCGGCACCCAGCGCCAGGCCTTTGGCCGCGTTAAGCCCGATGACCAACGACCCGGCCAGGCCCGGGCCGCGCGTGGCGGCTATCGCATCCAGGTCGCTCACTCCAATGTGGGCCTGGCTCAGCGCCTGTGTGATCACCGGCCCGATGACCTCGATGTGACGGCGTGCGGCGACTTCGGGGAAGACGCCCCCGTAGGGCGCGTGCAGTTCAACCTGGGAGGCGATGATGTTGGAATGGATGATGCGACCGTCCTCGACGACCGCAGCCGCGGTCTCGTCGCACGAGGTTTCGATGCCCAGCACGCGGACGGGTTCAGGTCTTCCTTTGCTCTTCTTCTCAGGCATCGGCGGCACTCATTCGGCGCAGGCGGTCAGCGGCGGCGTGGTTTGGCGCGCCCGGTTGCGCGTTTGATCGTGCGGGCGGGCTTGGCCGAGGCAGGCTTGGCAGGCCTGGCGCGCGAGGCGCCCGCCCGCACGGCTTTGCGCATCGGCAGCACCAAGTCCATCGGATACTCAGCCAGCACCTCGATCCGCGCGTCGCGCCCGATCACCAATGTGTCCTCCAGGCGCACGCCCATTCCGCGCTCCGGGTAGTACAACCCCGGCTCGAGGGTGAAAACCATGCCCGGCTCGAGGCGGTCGTTGTTCTGCTCGATGTCGGTGAAGGCCGGGCTCTCGTGAATGTTCAGCCCGACGCCGTGCCCCAGTGTATGCACATAACCCACCTCGGTGGTCGTGTTGCTGAGCAAGGTTGGGTGTCCCAGGGCTTCGAAGTACTCGCACACACGGCGCTGGGCAAAGCGGCATAGCATGCCGGGTGTGAAGCTATCGAGCGCCAGTTGATAGGCGCCCTGCACCTGCCGGTAGAGTTCTTCGACCTCCTGCGGGGCATGATCCAGGCACCAGGTGCGGGTGATGTCGTAGAAGTAGCCCCCGCCACTCTCCTGCGGGAAGAAGTCGAAGACGATCGGCTGGCCGGTGCGAATCGGATCGTCCGGCTTGCCGCTGGAGTGGGGTACGCCGCCGTCGCGCCCGATGGCGAAGATGACTCCTTCGCTGTCTTCCAGACCGAGTTCCATACACCAGGCCGTGATGCGCGCCTTGACGTCGCGCACGGCCAGCACCTGGCCGTCTTCGCGCAGGAGGGTATCCCCGCGCACGCGGCGCGTGGTGAGGTACTCGGCGGTACGCGCCATGACGGCGGTCGTGGCGCGCCCCACCTGGCGGATGCGCTCGATCTCCGCCTCGTCCTTGGTGGCGCGCGCGGCGATGAGCAGCGTGTCTTCACCCTCGCCGACCAGCGTCACCTCGGGCATGTGCGAATGTAATTCCTTCGCCACGGCCAACGGCAGCGCAGCATCCACCGTGCCGTAGACGCCGACCCGCCCGCGCAAGCCGAGATCTTCAAAGCTGAGCTTAAGTCGAGCGGCCATGGCGCGCGCCCGGTTGCCGCGCGCCTCGCGCAGCAGGCGCAGTGGGTCGTAGTCGTTGATATTCTTGGTGCGCAGCCCGGTGGCTATCGCGTTGTCGCGTTCCATCGCGAAGTAGTAGAGCACAGGTTCCTGCCCGCGCGGCTTCACCAGGTCGGCGCGGGTGAGATGCGCGAGGCCGGTGAAATAGCTCATGGCCGGGTTGTGCAATCCCGGGCCGGTGACCCACAGGCCGTCGAGGTTGCGTTCGCCCATCAACCGATCGAGGTCCGATTTCATGACGCCTTCCCTTTCTGTGTGGTAGCGGAGGCCGCAAGCGCCTCGGCCAGCTGGCGCAGGAGCATCTCATCCTGATCCGGCAAGACAGTGCGCGGGTCGAGCAGCACGCGCTGCTCCTCCACGCGGGCGATGATCGGCGGGCTCGCCTGGCGAAGGCGCGCGAGCACCGTCTGCGGCTTGGGCAGCGAGAGGGCCAGCGCCCAGGTGGGCAGCGTTTCTTCGGGCAGGCTGCCGCCGCCCACGGTGGAGCGGCTCTCGATCGCCTGCCCCTGTCCGAGCTCGGCCGCCCAGCGCTCGGCGCGCACGCGCAGCGTGGTGAGCGGCGCGGCGATCATCTGCCACACGGGCAGCGCCTGAAGGGCCTCACCGCGGGCATAGTGGAGCAGCGTGGCTTCCAGCGCCGCCAGGCACAGCTTGTCTGCGCGCAGCGCGCGCGCTAGCGGATGCTTGCGCAGGCGTGCCATCAACACCTCGTGCCCGACCAGGATTCCGGCTTGCGGGCCGCCCAGCAGTTTATCGCCCGAGAACATCACCAGCGCTGCGCCCGCCGCGAGCGATTCCTGGACCATGGGTTCGTGGCCCAATCCGAAGGCTGCGGTATCGAGTAGCGCACCCGAGCCCAGGTCGTCCACCACAGGCACCTGATGGGCCGCCGCCACGTCCGCCATCTCGGCCAGTGTCGGCTCACTCGTGAACCCGACCAGGCGGAAGTTCGAATGGTGCGCACGCAGCAGCATTGCTGTGCGCGCGCCGAGTGCTTCTTTGAAGTCGGCCGGGTGCGTGCGATTGCTTGTACCAACCTCGACCAGGCGCGCGCCCGACTGGCGCATGACATCCGGGATGCGGAACCCCCCGCCAACCTCGACCAGCTGCGAGCGGGCAATGATCACCTCGCGCCCCTTGGCGAGGGCGGTGAGCGCGAGCAGCACAGCGCCGGCGTTGTTGTTGACGACCAGTGCGGCTTCAGCGCCGGTGAGGCGGGTGAGCAAACGTTCGGCGTGCACCGTGCGCGTGCCCCGCTGGCCGGAGGGCAGGTCGTATTCGAGGGTGGCGTAGCCCTGTGCCACCTGCTGCATGGCGCGCAGGGCGGAGGCGCTGAGCGGCGCGCGGCCGAGGTTGGTGTGCAGGATGACGCCGGTGGCATTAATCACCGGCACCAGGCTGGGAGCGGTCCACTCGGCCAGGTTCCGTTGTGCGCTTTCGAGGAGCACCTCGGCCGAAGGAACGGGTTGCCCGGCGCGTACGGCATCCCGCGCGCCTTGCAGCGCGCTGCGCAACGCATCCAGGGTGAGATCGCGCCCGTAGGCCTCGGTCAGGCGGCGCGTGTGGGGCTGCTGCAGAAGCACATCAACCGAGGGAAGCTCGCGCAGGCTCATGCGGGCGAATCGTCCGAATCCAACTCATCGTCGATGAAAGGTGGCGTGACGAGCGATGCCGTCGGCGGCTCGGCCGCCTCGGCCGGGGGCGTTGCTTCCACAGGGGCCGCGGGCGAAGGCAAAGAGGTCGATGGCGCCCATCGGCTGCGCTCATACAGGCGCAGCAGGAGCTCCACGGCGAAGACAGCGCCGGTCAGCGTCCATGCGGCAAAGGGGGTGAGCAGGCGCCCGACGCGTAGCCAAACAAGGAACAACCCCCAGACGCCGACTTCCACGGCCTCGCGCCATAGCACGCCTGGGCTCGGGAATGGATCGGGCGAGAAACGGCGATTGAGGTACCACAGCAGCGGAATGGAGGTGCCCACCAGGGCGATGAAGAGCGCGAAGAAGAACGCCCAGCGCGGGCCGAGGGTGGGCGTGACGAGAAAGACGAGCGCGGCAATGAGCGCCCAGCCCCCCAGACCCATCAACAACGAGCTTGTCAGCAGTTCACGATAAGCCGGGGTGCCGCCGGGTGAGGTGGAAGGCGTGGGCTGGCTCATGCCGTGATTATAGCAGTGCCCTCATCGGAAGCTGTCATCGGGGCAGTGAAAAACGTGGCGCGAAACGGGCGGGCTGCGCTTCAGCGGGGAAGGTGCAACCGCACGGACGTGCCGGCAGCGGAGGAGTCAACTTCGAGCGTTCCGCCGACGATGGCCATGAGGGTTGAGTGCAGCGCCAACCCATGGCCCGCGTCGGGGGGATACGCTGCGCCCTCCAGCCCCACGCCGTCATCGGCAACGCTCAAAGTCAGGCCTGGCCCTGCTTCGGCGGCCATACGCAGGGTGAGCGGGCGCATGGCATCGGGGCCGCGACCGTGATGGGCCGCGTTACGCATGGCCTCGCGCGCTGCCAGGAAGAGCACCTCGATCACCACCGGCGCCAGCTCGCGGCTGCGCGCTTCGGCCTCAGTGCTGATGGCCCATTCAATCCCGGCAAATGAATCGCCCAGTTCGAGCTCGGCCGCTCTGCGCAGCGCGCCGAACAGCCCTAGGCGGCGCACTTCCACCATGCTCGACACGGGAATCTCGCGGATGACTTGCGACAGGCGGCGGTGAGTATCACCCAGAAGCCGCACCACCTCGGCTGAGGCCGGCGAGGCGGCCGTGGGTGCGCTGAGCAACAGGATGGCGGTGTGCAGCACCGGCAAGACGTCGTCGTGCAGGGCCTGGCGCGTGCGCTGATCGATCACCTGCACTTCCGCAAGGCGTTCACGTTGCAGCGCCATCAGACGCTCGGCCATCGTGGCCGTGGCCCGAGTGTCGAGCAGGCGCTCGGCCGCCGCGCGCGCCGCCTCGAATTCCTCCTGCGTGTACGGTGCGCCATTCGTCCTCGCCCCCAGCACCAGCAGCCCGGCCAGGCCGCCCTCGCTCCACAAAGGGATGGCCCACTCGCATCCGGAGGCACGCAGCGGGTCGAGCGGCAGGTATAGCGCGCTCGACCCCAGCGCAGCCGCCTGCGCTTCAAGTGCGCGTGTGGTGCCGGCCGGCAATGCCGTGGCGGCCGGCGGAAAGGTGAACATCTCGCCGGCGAAGTTTGCCAACGGCCCGGCGGCGAAGAGATAGGCTTGCCGCGTGTCGAGCACTTCCTGGCACAACGCACGGAATGGTTCGGCCAGTTCGCGCTGTGCCGAGCCGGCGGCGCCCTCATGCAGCAGGCGCTCGATAACCCGCGGGCTGGAGAGGAAAGGACGCAGGCGGTGGATGAGCGCCTCGCGCTCGACGAAGGTGCGCCAGGTGAGCAGGGCGTACAAACCCACCGCGAGCGCGGCCCCGGCGAGAGCTGTGTAGATGGAAGGCAACCTTAAGGCGACGGCAAAACCCAGCGTGAGCGCAAACACGGCGCCCATCATGAGTAAGAGGTACCACTGACGGCGCATGACGTTGCGCGGCAGGGCTTTGCCGGTGAACACTTCGTAAGAGGTGATGGCCTGGCCGAGCAGCGTCACAGCGTAGCCGAGCAGAAAGGCAATGCCCAGGTCGAAGCGAGCGACGAGCAGGGCGAGCGCCTCGGGCGGGCTGCCGGGAGTTTCGATGTGGCGCACGATGGCGAGCATGGCCCAGGTAACCAGCAGGCTCACCGAGAGCAGCGTGAGCGAGGTGGCCACCAGCCACGGTCGTGCGCGGTGGCGTGCCTGCTGGCCCATCACGCGCCGGGTGGGTCCCGGCCGGCGCAGCGCATCCAGGGCAAGCAGAATGCAGACGGCCATGTAGGCGGCGTAGGTCCATACCAGGAGCGGCACGCCGGCCAGTGAGAGCGCGGGCAAGAGGCGCAGTTGGCTCAGCCCGGCGTAGTTGGGTAGCGGGTTGGAGCGCACGAGAAGCACCAGGACAAGGGTGCACCCCACACCCGCCAGCAGCAGGCCGAGGCTGTGCCAGCGGCGCAACCCACGCCAGGCTGCCAGGGCCTCGGCGGGCTTCTCCCACAAGCCGGAGTACCACAGCATGGCGACGTACCACGAGAGGGGGGCGACGGCCACCGGCGCCCAGCCTAGATGCCACCACGTATCGCGCGCGGCCAGATCGCCTTCCAGCCCCCGGCTGGCGATGACCCCGTGGCTCACGAAGAAGAACGCGCCGGCTGCCAGGCCCAGGCCGATCAGCCACACGCCCCAGGTGCGGCGCTGCGCGTTGAGTAGCACGGTGAGCGCCAGCCACAGAAGCGTGATGGTGTTGAAGAGCGAGATGGAGAGTATCGCTCCGTCGAGGAGCCAGTTGCCGCTCATGAGGATTTGTGCATCACCCATCGACCCTGTGCATCCATCGCGCGAGGCGTGCCGTCCTCATCCCAGGTGAGCAGCCGCCCCTCGCGCACAATGAGCGCGGCGCGTGTGCGGGCCACCTTCTCATCGACGGGCGTCTGGCTGAGCCCCCAGGCGGCGTAGATCTGCCCGTTCATGCGGCTAATGGTGCGCTTATCCTGGAAGCCCAACCGCGCCGCAATCTGCTCGTTGCTCAGCCCCTCGGCCAGCATACGCGCCACCACCTGTTCGGTCGGTTCGAGCAGTGCCATCGGCGAGTTGGCATCCTTGTGGCGTACCTCTTCTACCCGGCTCTCAATCTCCGGGTCGATGAAGCTTCGGCCAGCGATCGCATCGCGCAGAAGAGGCACGATCATCGCCGGCAGGAGGTAGTTCGACTTGCGCACATAGGCATAGTGGCTGAGGATGCCGGCGGTGCGGAAGGCGCGATAGTAGGTCTCGTCATCCTGGATGGAATAGAAGACAACTGGCAGGCGGGGAAACTCGCGCCGCAACGAAACCGCGGCTTCGATGCCGTTCATGGGGCCGGCCAGTTGAACGTCCATGAGCACGGCCGAGGGTGGCTCGTGGCTCAAGCAGTACTCGAGCGCCTCTTCGCCGCTGGGCCCGTCGTGGACGACGTGCACTTCGCCGGTTTGTTCCAACCCCTCACGCAGCGCCGAGCGCAGGTTGGGGCTGTCTTCAACGAGCAGCAAGTTTTCCATGCGGCCTCCGCCGGCCCGAGGAGCACCACCACGGGCCGGGGGATGTGCAATTCGCCAGCGATTGTCGCGGGGTGCCTGGATTTTACACGATGCCCCCGGGCGGGGCCCTCGTCAAGCACTTGGGTGCGCCAACCGTGTGCGCCGAGGGCTGGCTTGGGCGCTGGGGCTGCCCTAGAATGATCCAGCACGCCCGGGATCAGGGGCGTCCGCGCCGCCGTGCCTGCCGGCACGGTGCCCCATTGTCGAGGAGGCTCGGATGAGCACATCGCCCAACCGCTTCTGGATTACCGCCCTGGTCGTGGCCTGGTCTTTCGATCTGCTCTTCTGGAAGAAGGCCCCGGGCATTTCGTTCGCCATCTTCGTCCTGCTCTGTCTGGGCGGTGGATTGCTGCTTGCGTGGCGGGAGCGGGTGCGCATGGCGCCGGTCAACCTGGTGCTGCTCGTGCTGATCCTGGCCTTTGCCTCGCTGACCTTTCTAAGAGCCGAGTCGATGACCCTCTTCCTAAGCACGGCCACCACCGTAGGGTTGATGGCCGTGCTGGCTTACTCTTTCATCGCCGGATCCTGGTGGCGCTTCAGCGTCAGCGACTACGCGGCGGGCGCCCTGCGCCTCGCGCTCGACACGCTCGCCGGGCCAATTCGCTTTTGGCAGGCAGGCCCGGCCCAGCGGGTGAGCGCGGGCGAGCCTCGCCGCGGCGCGCCGCGTGGCTGGGCCGTCGTACGGGGTGTGTTGCTCGCGCTGCCTATCCTGGCCGTGTTTGCGGCTCTCTTGGCATCGGCGGACCCGGTGTTCTCGAACCGGCTGGAACAGGTGCTCAAATTCCTACGCATCGAGAACCTGCCCGAGTACATCTTCCGCCTGGCCTACATCCTGGTCGGCACATTCTTGCTCGTCGGGGTGTTCGCCTACGCTCTCTTCTCGAGCCGTGAGCACAAACTGATCGGGCTCGAGAAGCCGTGGCTGCCGCGCTTCCTCGGCTTCACCGAGGCCGCCATTATTCTGGCCAGCGTCGACTTGCTCTTCGCGGTTTTCGTTGCGATTCAATTTCGCTACTTGTTCGGCGGCCAGGCCAACATCACAGTGGAGGGTTTCACGTACTCGGAGTATGCCCGGCGCGGCTTTGGCGAGCTCGTGGCGGTGGCGGTGCTCAGCCAAATGTTGTTCCTCGGCCTGACCAGCCTCACGCGGCGCGGCGAGCGGCGTGAGCAGCGACTGTTCTCGGCCTTCGGCGCCGGGCTGGTGCTGCTGGTCATCGCCATCCTGGTCTCGGCATACTTGCGCCTGCAGCTTTACGAAACGGCCTATGGCTTCTCACGCCTGCGCACGTACACTCACGTCTTCATCTTCTGGCTTGGGGCGTGGTTGATCGCGCTGCTAGCGCTCGATCTCATGCAGCGACTGAGGATTTTTGCCATGGTGACCCTCGTTGCCTCGTTGGGCTTTGCCCTCTCGCTCGCGGCGCTCAACGTGGATGGTTTCATCGTTCGGCAAAACGTCGCGCGCGCGTTGGCCGGGCAGAAACTCGATACAGGCTATCTGGCCAGCCTCTCGGAAGATTCTGTTCCCGCGCTTGTTTCTCTGCACCGCAGCCTTTCGGGCTGGGTGCACGCGGAGGTCGGCGGCGTTCTCGCTTGCCGGGCCGCATTGGAGGCACGCGATGAGCGCACGCGGCCCTGGCCATCCTTCACGGTGGCGGCCTGGCGCGCGCAGCGGCTGATGCAATCAGAGGCGCAGGCGCTCACGGCATACCGCGTGTCCGAGCGCAAAGGGCTGTATTCAGTCGAGGTCAACGGCCAGAAGCGGGAGTGCTACTCACTGCATATCGATTGAGTGAGTTCGGCCAGAACGATCTGACCTTGGGAGAGGGGGGCGCGGCCACTACACTGCGCTCGCGCTTCCCCTCCCATTTGGCACACGGTGTTGCGGCCGGCTCCCATTCACCGTGAGCCGGCCCGGCGCGTGAACGCAATTGGCCAGCGGGTGAACATCACGCGTGCTCGTACGTTCCGCTTCTTGAATCAACCCCTACGGACATGCAGACCACGCAGACCAGCACGCTGCCCCGCACATCCTGGCTCCAAACCTTGTGACATATGTCTCTGTGGACTCTGTGCTCTCCGTGGTGACAGCTCTGAACTCTCGGCTTCAGATCATTTGCCTTCCGCAACATGGCGCATGATGGGCCGGGTGGGGGAGCGGCGCGCCACCTCCACATACCTGGCCTGGACGAATGCTGAAAGCAGCCCGGTAAAGACCCACGGGTCCGGGGAAACCTTGCCGCGCATATCCACCGGGTAACCCTCGATGATGCGTGCGCCCCGGCGGTGGGCGAACTCGGTAGAGGCTGCCAGCACTTTGGCGGTCAGCCCCTGCCGGCGAAACGGGCGCGCGACGAAAAAGCACACCACGGACCACACCGGCGTGCTATCCACCGGCGCGAGGACGCGCGATCGCTCGAGCCCGGGGAACTGGCGGCGCGGAGCGATGCTGCACCAGGCGGCGGGCACGCCCTCCACGTAAGCCAGAAGGCCCGGCACCTTACCCTCGGTCACCAATCGCTTGAGACCGCGTTTGGTCCCCGCGCCACGCTTGGCATTGAACTCAGCGCGCGGCAGGCGCCACCACATGCACCAGCATCCGGCGCAGGCGCCATGCTTGCCGAACAAGGTCTCTAAATCCTTCCAGCGCGACGGGGTCACCGGGCGAAAGGTTAGCGTTCCCGGTTGTTTGCGTGGGGCGCTCATTGTGCCTCCGTGCCGGCCACGAGTTGTGCGCGATGGCGGCTGGCCAGTGCGTCAACTCTACAATCCGATGCAAGCGGTGTCAATCACCCGCCGAGAATGCCCCACCCCCGTCCCCCTCCCCGTTTGCGGGGAGAGGGTGCAATAAGAAATGGTGGAGTGAGGAGCTTTGCTCCCCACTCCACCTAGTTCCCACACCCCACGGAGCGCACGCCGAGCGGTGAGGCATTGGGCCCCTCACAACTGTGGGGGCACGGCGCCGCCGGGCCCCCTACTCGCATCGACCACCTCTCCTCACGGGGAGGTTGGGAGATCGACTCCGCGTTCTTTGCGTTCTCGGCGGTGAAGGGCTCTACCGCGCTCGCCTTCGGGACAAACCCATCGCAGTAATCATTCCCAATGGCAGCAACGCCGAGGCACACGGCAATGACAGCGGAGCAGCGGGCACGGGTTGAGCCGGGTCGGGCAGCACCGGTGGGTTCGAGGGGTCGATCGGTCCGGGCTCGATCGGCTCCGGCACGTCCACCGCCGCTACGGCTTCGCCCTCGGCTACGATCTCGTAGGCGACGCCCTGCCAGACGACGATCACCCGCGGGCCGAGAGCGAGCGCTGCACCCACCTCGGGCGAGACCCCGGCCAGCTTGAAGTAGTCGGCCGAGCCGAACGCGATGGGTGTGGCCTGCATGCGTCCGACGTCGAAGCTCGTGTCGATCCACACCTCGCCATGCAGCACGAAGCTGTGCGAGCCCGCGTTGCGCACCACATCCTGCGCTTCGGGCAGGCTCGGGGCGGGAACACTCTGCGCGCCGGCCAACTGGGATTGTTCCTGTGCCTTCTGCACCGCCGGTGCCCCAGCCACCTGGGTGGGCATCGCCTGAAGCTCGCGCAGCGCCTGATCGGTGATCTGTTGCCGGCTGTCGGCGCTCAAGGCCTCCGGCTCGGTCACCAAGTAGGAGGTGTAGGGTGTGACGATGCCGTAGCGCACGCTGAGCGCCACCACCGCATCCACCATTTCGCGCTCCGCGCCATGCAGCCGGATCTCGTTGAGAAGATGGCCGATCTTGCGCGTGGCCCACAGGCGCGAGAGTGCACTCAAGCCCCCGCTCGCGGAGAAGGTCTGCCCCGGGTAGCTGAACGACCGCGATTCGCTGTTCACCCGGCCGGTGAGAGTGATGGTGCTGCTGCCGTTGCCGCGGTAGCGCCCGGCCACCACCAACTGACTTCCGCCGAACAGATCGGGCAGCTCCTGCGGATAGTAGTCGTAAGCCGTGATCCGCCCGAAATCGAGTTGCAGGTCGGTGAGCACCGGGCTGGTGATGCGCGCGTAGAAGGCCGAGACGGCCTCGTCGAGGCTCTCGCCCGGGGCGACGTAGGTTGTCGCGCCATGGTGCGCCTGGGCCAGGCTGTCGAGCAGGACCGTGTCCACGTCGTAACCTACGCCGAAGGCAAACAGCCGCACCGTCGAAGGGGCGGCCGAGGCAAAGGCCTGCAGTATCTGTTCGCGATCGATGACCCCTTCCGTCGGCAACCCGTCGGTGAGGAAGATCATATAGGTTGGCCGTCCGGGGTGCACCATGGCCGCCGCCTCGAGCAGTGCGCGGTGAATGTCGGTTGAGCCTTCCGCCGAGAGCGTGGTGATCCACCGCTCCGCCTCGCTGCGCCGGCTGGCGGGCAGCAATTCGCTGGCGAAAGGTTCCATGCCCGTACTGAAGGCGATTAGGCCGAAGCGATCCTCCGTATTGAGATGCTCGAGCACGTACTGCGCCGCCTGCTGCGCCTGTTCGAACTTCTCGCCGTCCATGCTGCCCGAGCGGTCGAGGACGAAGATAACGTCTTTGGCGACCTGCGAGTCGCCGGTGTCCAACCCGGGCGAGACGAGCATGAGGAAGAAGCCATCCGCCTCGCCGCCGGTCGGGTCGTGAAAGGTCATCAGGTTAAGGCCGATGCCGTTCTGGGCCGTGGAGTAATACAGATCGAAGTCGGTGTCGGGCCGCACGCCGGAGGCTTCGTACCCGGCGCGGAAGTTGTGTTCGCCGTCGCGGGTGACGGAGATGGGATGCGACGGGGAGTAGATGGCGCGCAGAGCCTGGGTCGAGCGCGCGTTCACCGCGATGCTCACCTGCTCCAGCGGCTGAGACGAGAACTTCTCGGTGTTGAGCGGGTAGCGGTAGTGCACCAGACCGTTGTTCATCGGCAGAGTCTGGGTGTACTCGAGTTGGATCTGGCGCGTCTCGCCTGGGGCGATGGGGAAGATGCGTGCCTGCACCGCGCCGCGGTCGATGTACTCGAGCAGCGCCGGGTCGCGCTGGCGGCGGACGATGTCTTCGTAGATGGCACGCGCCTCTTCGGCCGTCAACACCTTGCCCTCCACCTTCTTGCCGCCGACCCACAACGAGAAGCGGGTTACGGAGGACTCCGGCGGGAGCGGGAAGACGTATATTCCCTCCACGGTGGCGCCGCTGTCGTTGCGAAAGGCCTGGTCGACACGCGTCACGGCCACCTGATCCTGTATGGTGACCGTCACACGGTGATAGACGATGGCCAATTCCGGCCGGGGAGGGCAAATCGTGATTGGGACCGGTGTCGGCCAGGCCGGCATCGCCTCGGACGGAGTCATGAAGGGCAGGCAGTCGGGCGGCGGAGGATCGGGGATGATGATGCCATCCGCGTGAACCGCAGATGGCAGGGCGAGCAGGAAAAGCGCAACGAGCAGGGCGAAGAACGCAGGTCGGCGTAGCATAGGGCACCTCCCGGTTTTTGGGTCTGCCGATTAAGACGCCTGTGGCCGGCGCGGTGTTCCGCCGCGCACACCGCGGGTGGGGCGTTTGGGCTAGAATCGGCAGGCAGCGTAGTCCGCACCTTCGGCGTCGCCCGGGCTGGCAACGCAGGCGAGGGGGCCCGGCGATCCTGGCCGCACGCGAGAGGTCGATGAGTGACCGAACCACCTGAGGTGGACTTGTCCGCGGTCCTGCCCGAGAACGACATCCCCGCCGTTCGGCACGATGGGTTGCTGCCGGGCGATGTGGCCAGCACCAGTGCGCGTCTGATTCAGATCCGCTGGCTGGCTGGCACCGGCGTGCTCATCGGGGCGCTGGCTTCTGTTCGACTGCTGGGCCTGCCGATCCCCGAAACGCCGCTTGTCGCGCTCGGTCTCACTATTCTCTTCTACAATCTAGTTCTCTTGTGGCTCACCGGGCGGATCTTCTCGGACGATGCGGCGCTGTATTCGCGGCGCATCCGGCGCTTGGTGCTTCTCCAGGTGGCGCTCGACTGGATGGCGATGGCCATCTTCCTGCATCTGACCGGCGGCCTGACCAGCCCGGCGATTCCTTTCTTCCTCATCCACATGCTGATCGGGGCCATCCTGTTCCCCGGAACGCACCCATTGCTCACCGTGAGCATCGGTCTGGGCGCGCTCATCGTGCTGGCCCTCGCCGAAGCCACCGGAGTGCTGCCCAACCTGCCGGCGCTGCCCTTCCTGCCCCCCGACCTCTACCGGCAGCCGCTTTTCATCCTGGCCCAAATCGGGTTCTTCGGGATGGCCGCCGCGGCGACCGTCGTGCTGAGTGCCTCGATCATGGACCGCCTGCGCGAACGCGAACGACAAGTGGCGGGCTTGCTGCAGGCGACGCAAGCCGTTTCGTCGACGCTCAGCCTGCCGCAGGTGCTCGAACGCCTGGCGCGCAACGCGGCACGCGTGCTCTCCACGGGGCGCGCATCGATCCGCCTGTTGGATGAGACGGGCGAGAGGCTCATCCTGGCGGCCTCCTATGGGCTGCGTGCGGAATACCAGCGCAAAGGTCCGGTGGAGCTCTCACGCAGCCCGATGGATCGCGAGGTGCTCTCGGGGACGCCGGTCATTGTCAATGATGTGCTGGCCGACGACCGCTTGCAGTATCCCGACGAGGTCATTCAGGAGGGGATTCTCAGTATCCTGGTGGTCCCGATCGTGGGCCGTACGCGCCCGCTGGGGGTGCTGCGCGTGTACGCCGATCAGCCGCGGCGCTTCACCCCAGCCGACGCCGACTACGTTATGGCCATCGCACGCGAGGGAGCCGTGGCGATCGAAAACGCCCAGGCGCACGAGGCACTGCAGCGTGCCGACCAGGCCCGCGCGGAGTTCGTGCGCACGGTGACCCACGAGCTGCGCTCGCCAGTGGGCGGCGCGCAAAGCCTGCTGCGGGTCATGCTGGGTGGCATGTCGGGCGAGATGAGCGACAAGCAGAAGGACATTGTCGCACGCGTGCTCGGCCGCCTCGACCGGTTGATGGCACTCATCGGCGACCTGCTGGCCCTGGCAGCCACCAAGACGATGGGCTTTGAGGAGCGCACCGAGGCGGTGGAGCTCAAGGCGGTGGTGAAGTGGGCGGTCGAGCAGCACGCAGCGGCCGCCAAGGTCAAACGGGTGGAGCTGCGCGTGCGCTTGCCGCCGGAGAAGGTGGACGTGCGCGCGACACACGACGGGTTAGCGGGCGTCCTTGAGAATCTGATTGGCAACGCCGTCAAATACACTCCGGCCGACGGGCAGGTGGAGGTGCGTGTCGGTCTGCGTGCCACCTCGGCCGAGGTGGTGATCGCCGATACCGGCATGGGCATTCCGCGCGACGAGATGCCGCATCTGTGGGAAGAATTCTTTCGCGCCTCCAATGCGCGCCACTCCGGGATTGTGGGCACCGGCCTGGGCCTGAGCATCGTCAAGCGTCTGGTGGATTCCTTTGGGGGGTTGATCAGCGTGCAAAGCGAGGAAGGACGCGGCACCACTTTCACTGTTGTGCTTCCCCTGGAGACAACAGCCCCGGAACCCGCGCGGGCTGCCTGACCAGGACGGCCCCAGTGCAGCACGAATCGTATGCGGGTCGCCAGATGGCGACCCGCATATGTGCTCCGCCCTCTCCCGCGCGTGGCGGTTTCCCTCTACAAGTAACTCTCCAAGAAATTGCCGACCTGGGCCATGGAGAAGACCGGCCCGTCGCGGCACACCAAGAGCTCGCCCATATTGCATCGTCCGCACTTGCCCAGGCCGCAGTGCATGCGCGCCTCGAGCGTGACGTAGCGCTGCTCGGGCGCGAAGCCGAGTTCGCTGAGCAGCTTGTCGACGTGATAGATCATGATCGGCGGCCCACAGGTGATGGCGACGGTGTTGGCGGCCGAGGGCGCCACCTGCCGCACGAGATCCGTCATCAAGCCCACGTGATGATCCCACGCGGCATCCGCCTCATCCACGGTCAGGTGTAGTTCGGTGTGCGGCGCGGCGCGCCAGCTTTCGTATTCGTCGCGGAATATGAGCAGCGAGGGATGGCGCGCTGCCCACAGAATGGTCAATTGACCATAATCCTGGCGGTGGTCGAGTACGCTGTGAATCACCGGGCGCAACGGCGCGCCGCCGATGCCGCCGCCGAGCACGAGCAGGTTCTTGTGCTGGAAGGCCTCCATCGGGAAGGTGTTGCCCAGGGGGCCGCGCACCCCCAGCGCATCGCCCTCGGCCAGCTCGTGCAGGCCGGTCGTCACGGACCCCAGGCGCTGCACGGCGAACTCGAGCACTTCGCCTCGTTCGGTGGTGGAGGCCAGCCCGAAGGGCGCCTCGCCGATTCCGAACGCCGAAAGGAAGGCGAACTGACCCGGCGCGTAAGCCGGAAAGCGGGGCTGTGTTCCATTGAGCAGCTTCACTCCAAGCAGTTTGATCTCGCGCCCCATGTCGCGGCTGGAAACCAATCGCCCCAGGAGTGGATACATCGGATCGGCGCCGTCGGCTGTGCTCATTGGGCAGCCTCCTGAAGCGCGCCGCCGATCTCGAGCAGGTCGAGGTTGACCGGGCATGCGTCGAGGCAGCGACCGCAACCGGTGCAGGCGGCAGGGCCATACTGATGCGGGTAGTAGACGAACTTGCACAGCAGCCGGTTGCGCAGGCGGCTGCCTGAAGCCGCGCGCGGGTTGTGCCCGCCGGCTGTGAGCCGGTAGCCTTCGCGCATGCAGCTATCCCATGCGCGCAACCGCTCGAAGTGTGCCTCGCCCGGCGGGGAGGGCAACGCCTCATCGCGTACGTCGTAACAGCGGCAGGTGGGGCAGACGTAAGCGCACAGGCGGCAGCTCAGGCAGCGCTCGCCGTGCTTTGCCCACCGCGCGTCACTGTAACTCTCTTTCCATGCCTCGGCCGTTGGCAGGCCGCCCACCTCTCGCCGCGAGGCGGGCTCCACCTCCCCTAGCTCTTCGACGAGCGGCAGGTTGGCGATGAGCGCCTCGCCGCGCGGAGTCAGGGCCTGCACGGCCAGCGTCGCCCCGCGATCGCTGAACATCACGTCCATGTCGCGCGGGTCATCCGGTGCCAGGCCCACGGCGGTACAGAAGCAGGAGGCGCCCATGCTGCGACAGGCCAGCCCCACGAGCAGCGTGTTCTCACGGCGGCTCGCATACCGGGAGTCAATCGGCGGTGTATCGACGAAGGCCGTGTCCAACACGCGGATGCCGCGCGCATCGCACGGGCGCAAGCCAAAGATCACTTGCGGCGCGGCGGAAGGGCTGGCCTCCAGACGGACGTCCGGCCCGCGCTTCTCCACCTTGAGCAGTCGTTCGCTGGGGGGAAAGAGGAATTCCTTGGCCGAGAGCACCGGGCGGCCTGCCTCCCATGCAATCTCCTGGGCGCGCTGCACCGGACGATAGAACACGCCCGGCGCCTCGAGGTGCGGGGCGATGAGCGCGTGCTGCGCCGCCAGCCCATCCAGCCAGAGGTTGAGATTCTCTCGCGAGAGAGTCTTCATGGGGCACTCTCCTCCGCGCTGAGCATGCCCGTCACCGGTGAGAGCACCGGCTGCATCCCGGCCCGATGACCGTACAGGCTCTCGACGGTCTCCGCCAGATGGCGGTTGAGCAACCCAATCGGAATGCCCATCGGGCACACGCGTTCGCACTCGTTGCAGCCGACGCAGCGCCCGGCGAGGTGCAGCGCACGCCCCAAGTGGAAGGTGCGCTTCTCGGAGGGCGCGATGCGCATGCCCACCCACAGTGCATCCTCTTGTTCGAAGAGACAGGTCGGGCAATTGCACATCGGGCAGGCCTGGCGGCAGGCGTAGCAGCGAATGCACCGGTCAAACTGGCTGAGCCAGAAGGCGGCCCGCTCGGCCGGCGGCAGGTCGCGCACGTGCGCCAGCGCCTCGTCCGGCAGCGCCTCTGGCAACGCGCTCGGCGGCTCGCCGAGCAGTACATCGTGGACCACCGGCACCCGCTCGCGGCAGCGCAGGCAGCGTGCCTGCAACGTCGCCTCCGGCGCACTGGCCGGCGCGCCCTGGCGCATCCCCTCGCAGGCCATGCCGATCGCGAAGACCTGCTCGCGTGAGAACTGATGCTCGGCGAGCAGCACGTTGATCGCGCGGCTGTCGCAC
Organism: Anaerolineae bacterium; assembly: GCA_041479415.1. GTDB lineage: Bacteria > Chloroflexota > Anaerolineae > Anaerolineales > RBG-16-64-43 > RBG-16-64-43. The sequence goes on along the minus strand of JBGOXY010000002.1, from coordinate 17,627 downwards.
GGCTTGACGACGATGGCGACGCGCGCCGGCGGAGCCACGGCCTCGCGCGAGGCACGGCCGTTCTCGCCGGTCAAGGCGCGGTGCAGGTAGACAGTCAGGTTATGTGTGCAGTCCGCGCTCCACACCAGGCGCTCGGCCTCCTCCGGCCGGTCGATGATCGCCGGGCGAACGCGGCCGTGCGGGCCGGTCTCGTAGCCGATGACCCGTTGCACCTGGCCGGAGGCCAGCACATCGCGCGCCGCGGATTGCATGGCTTCGCTTATGGACATGGCGCGCCTCCGCTCAGCCCCGACGCCGCCGGCAGCGGCATGCCGATCGCCGCGTCGGCCCTTGGGGCGGCGCCGTTGATGCGCCAGGTGTTTGGCCCGAGTGGGCGCAGCGCGTCGACAAACTCGCTCACGATCCGCGCGTAGCGATCACCCTCCGAGGCCGACACCCAATCCAAACGCAGCCGCTCGGGCTGCATCCCGGCAAACTCCAGGATGGAGAGGAGCAGCGGGATGCGCTTGGCGGCGCGATGGTTGCCGCTGTCGTAGTGGCATTCGCCGATGTGGCAGCCGAGCACCAGCACGCCGTCGGCCCCTTGGTCGAAGGCACGCAGGATGAGCTCCGGCGCCACGCGCCCGGAGCACGGCACGCGCACGGCACGCAGGTTCCATGGGGTCTTCAGGCGCGAGGTGCCGGCCGAGTCGGCGCCGGTGTAGCTGCACCAGGTACACAGGAATCCGATCACCTTGGGTTCATACATGGCCCACCTCTTCGGCGGCATCGATCCACGCCAGGGCGCCGTCCAGTTCGGCAATCAACTGGCGGTCGTCGAAATGGATGAGGCTCATGGCCTTGTTCGGGCACGCCCCGGCGCACGTGCCGCAGCCCTTGCACAAGTAGGCGTTGACCGCGGCCTTGCCGCGCGCCAGTTCAATGGCTCCATATGGGCAGGCGGCTGCACACTGGCCGCAGCCCAGGCAGCGCGCTACCTCCACCTCGGCAATGGAGGGATCCAGGCTGATGGTGTGCTGGTCGATAAGCGCCAGCGCGCCAGCCGCTGCTGCGGCAGCCTGCGCCACCGTGTCGGGGATGTCTTTGGGACTCTGGCAGGCTCCGGCCAGGAAGATGCCCTGCGAGGAGGTCTCCACCGGGGCGAGCTTCGGATGGCGCTCGAGGAAGAACCCATCCCGGCTGCGTGAGAGACCGAACAGCTTCGCCATGCGTGCCGTATCGCCCTGCGGTTCCATGCCCGTGGCGAGAATCACCAGGTCCACGTCCACCTGGTCGGGCTCGTTGTGGAAACTCTCTTCCCACTGCACGCGCAAGTGACCATCAACCGCCGTCACCTCGCGCACCCGGCCGTGGAAGAAGTGAACGCCGCTCGCGCGGGTGCGGTTGTAGAACTCCTCGTAGCCTTTGCCGAAGGAGCGCATGTCGCGGTAGATCTCGAACACTTCCGCCTGCAGGTACTCGTGTGCCAGTTGGGCGATCTTGAGCGAGTACATGCAACAGGCGCGCGAGCAATACTCGTGGTAGCGGTCGTCGCGGCTGCCCACGCAGTGCACGATGGCCACCCGCTTGGGCGGCTGGCCGTTGGCGAGCAGCACCTTGCCCAGCGTCGGGCCGCCGGTGTTGATCAGCCGCTCAAACTCCATGGCGCTCAGCACATTCGCCAGGCGCCCATGGCCCAGCTCGGGAGCCACCCGCGGGTCGAAATCGCGGAAGCCGGTGGCCAGCACCAACGTGCCCACCTTGAGATCCAAGATCTCGGGCTGCATGTCGTGGTTGATCGCCCCTCGCTCGCAGGCCGAGACGCACTCCAGACACTCGGAGCATATTCCGCAGCGCAGGCAGCGCTCGGCCTCGGCCACCGCCTCGGCTTCGGTCAGCGTGAGATCCACTTCGCGGAAGTTGAGCCGGCGCGCTTCCACGCCGATGTTGCGGATGACCGCGCGCGGACGGCGCGCGGCTTCGCCCAACTCCACTTTGTGCTCGATCTCCTCGCGGCGCAGTTCCACCACCGGCGGCCGATGCGGTTCGCGCACGCCCTGCTCGCCGCGTAGATAACGGTCGATGCAACGCGCAGCGTGGTGGCCCTCGCCAATGGCGTCGACCACAAAGAAGGTTTGCCCGCGGCGCACATCGCCCGCGCAGAACACGCCCGGGGTGGTGGTCATCATCTCGCTGTTGGTCTGGATACCCACCGGATAACACGTGTTGATGCTGCCGTCGCCGGGCAGGAAGGAGAAGTCCGGCCCTTGCCCGATGGCCCAGATCACCAGATCGCCGGGCACAACGTGCTCGGTGCCGGGAATCTCGCTGATATCGGGCCGCCCGCGCTTGAAGCCACGGAAGACAACCTCGGCGCAGCGCAGCCCGGCGATGCGGTTGCCCTTGACCACCACTTCCTTAAAGGTTCGCGCGGGCAGGACATGGATACCCTCCTGCTCGGCCACCTCCACTTCCCAGGCGAAGCCGGGCATCTCGCCGCGCGGCTCGAGGCACACCATGCTCACTTGGCGGGCCCCCAGGCGCACCACCGTGCGCGCCGTGTCGAGGGCCACGTTACCGCCGCCCATCACGATCACGCTGCGCTCGCGCAGGTCGATCGCCTCGCCCTGCGCCACGCGCCGCAGCAGGTTCAGGCTGAGCCAGTTGTCGGGATGGTTCGAGTTGCGGATGGGAATCTTCTTGGCTTGATGGGCACCGGTGGCGATGAGCACCGCATGGTAGCCCTGGTCGAGCAGCGCCGGGATGTCGTCCACCCACGTGTTCAGGCGAAGTTGCACGCCCTCATCCAGGATCTGCTGAATCTCCCACTCGAGGAGTTCCACCGGCATGCGATGGGGCGGGATGCCCACGCGCATCATGCCGCCGGCCACCGGCAGCGAATCGAACACCGTGGTCTGGTGGCCGAGGCGCACCAGGTCGAGGGCGGTGGTCAGCCCAGCGGGCCCGGCACCAATGATCGCGATTTTCTTGCCGCTCGCGGTGGGGTGCGCGGCGAAGGGCGTGCCGGTGAGTGACTTGGCGCGTTGGGCCGGGAGCTGGTCGCGATGGTCGAAGGCCCAATCCGCGACAAAACGCTTGAGGGCCATGATGTTGACCGGTTGGTCGTAGCTGCCCCGGGTGCATGCATCTTCGCAGCGATGATTGCAGACGCGTCCGCACACCGAGGGGAAGGGATGCTCGCGGCGGATGGCCCAGTAGGCATCGGCGAACCGCCCCTGACGAACCAGGGCGATGTAGCCCTGGGCGCGCTGATCCGTTGGGCAGGCATTGCGGCATGGGGCGATGCCGCGCTTCTCAATCGTATACGCGCCGGGCACGGCTTGCGGCGAGTGCCGGTACACCGCCCGGCGCGTGCTCAGCCCCAGGTCGAAGACGTTGGTCACCTCGATCGGGCAGACGCTGGCGCAATTGCCGCAGCCAGTGCACTTGCTCTCGTCGATGTAGCGCGGCTTGCGCCGCACGCGCACCTCGAAGTTGCCCACATAGCCTGAAACCGATTCGATTTCGCTGTAGCTCAGCAGCTTGATGTTCTTTTGGCGTCCAACGGACACCATTTTGGGTGTGAGTATTCAAGCCGCACAGTCGAGGGTGGGAAAGGTCTTGTACAGCTGGGCCATGTGGCCGCCGATCGACGGCTCACGCTCCACCAGATAGACCTGCTTGCCGGCCTCCGCCAAGCGCAGTGCGGCCTCGATGCCGGCGATGCCCGCACCGACCACTAGCGCGGCTGGCTCCACATGCACCTGGCGCATCTCCAACGGGCGGTGCTGCGCCACTCGGCGAACCGCGGCCGCCACCAGATGCTTGGCCTTGGCGGTGGCCTGCTGGCGGTCGTCGATGACCCAGGCACAATGCTCGCGGATGTTGGCCATCTGCATGCAGAACGGGTTGAGGCCGGCCTCGGTGCACGCGCGCCGGAAGGTGGGCTCATGCATCAACGGCGAGCAGGAGGCCACCACTACGCGGTTGAGGCCGTGGTCCTGGATGTCTTGCTTGATCAGCGCCTGGCCGGGCTCGGAGCACATATAGCTGTAGCTGCGGGCGGCCACCACGCCCGGCAGGTCGCGCGCGAACTCGGCTACCTGCTGCACCTCCACCGTCGCGGCGATATTGGTCCCACACTGGCAGACATAGACGCCCGTCCGGGGGGAGGAACGGTTCATGGGAAGGCCTCCTGAGGAATGGCGCGGTCGATCGACAGCGCCCCGAGGATTTCGGCGATGACCTGATCATTGGAGAAGTTGTTCTGGTATATGGCGCCGGCCGGGCAGGCGGCGGCGCACGTGCCGCAGCCCTTGCACAGCACTTCATTAATCGTGGAGACCGTTCGTCCCTCGTGCTCGGCCATCTGGATCGCGCCGAAGGGGCACAGGTTCTGGCAGGTGCGGCAGCCACTGCAGCGCTCGGCCAGCACGTGCACCGTGAAGGGCTCGAGAAAGACGTAGCCTGCATCCATCAGCGAGAGCGCGGCCGCCGCCGCGGCGCCCCCTTGGGCGACGCTGTCGGGGATATCCTTGGGCCCCTGGCAGGTGCCGGCCAGGAAGATGCCGTCGCTGGCTGTTTCCACCGGCGCTAGCTTGGGGTGGCGCTCCATGAAGAAACCGTCCGGGCTGAGGCTCACTCCGAAACGGCGGGCCACCTGCCGCTGATCGGCCTGCGGCTCGAGGCCGGTGGCCAGGATCACCATGTCGCTTTCGATCTCGGCCGGCTTTCCCGTGAACACGTCGGTGGCAGTCACCCGCAAGTGGCCATCGGCCTGGGTCACCTGCACATCACCCTCGTAGCGGAAGGTATGGATGCCCTCCGCAACCACGCGGCGGTAGAACGATTCGTAGTCCTTGCCGAAGGTGCGCATATCGCGGTAGAACTCGGTCACCTCGGCCCCGGTCGCATCGTGGACCAGGTGCGCCAGCTTGAGCGAATACATGCAGCACACGCGCGAGCAGTATTCGTGTGCGTCGCCGCGGCTGCCCACACAATGGATGAGGGCCACCTTCTTCGGCGGGGTGCCGTCGGCGCGCAACACCCGCCCCAAGGTGGGCCCGCCCGAATTCACCAGGCGTTCAAACTCCGGCCCCGTGACCACATCCGGAAGTTCCCCGTAGCCGAAGCGCGTGTCGCGGTGTGGATCGTAGTTCTGGAACCCGGTAGCCAGGATGATCGTGCCCACCTCGAGCTCGAGCTGCTGGTCGGTCTGTTCGAAGTCGATAGCTTCGCGCGGGCAGAACTTGGCGCAGGCGCGGCACGTGCCCTTGGCGAAGTAGACACAGTGCTCGGTGTCAATGACCGGCACGCGCGGCACGGCCTGGCCAAAGGGGAAGTAAATCGCCGGACGGGTGTCCAGGCCCAGGTCGAACTCGGAGGGGATCTTGCGCCAGGGGCACTTCTGCACGCACGTGCCGCAGCCGGTGCACAGGTCTTCTTTCACATGGCGCGCCTTGCGGCGCACGCGCACCTGGAACGACCCCACGAAACCGGATACAGCTTCCACCTCACTGTAGCTGAGGAGAGTGATGTTCTCATGGCGTCCCACGGACACCATCTTGGGTGTGAGAATTCAAGCCGCACAGTCGAGGGTGGGAAAGGTCTTGTAGAGCTGGGCCATGTGGCCGCCGATCGACGGCTCCCGCTCTACCAGGTAAACTCGCTTGCCGGCATCGGCCAGGCGCAGCGCGGCCTCGATGCCGGCGATACCGCCGCCCACCACCAGCGCCGACTGGGTGACTCCCAGTTGGCGGGTCTCGAGCGGCTGCTGCAACGACACCCGGCGCACCGCCGCGGTCACCAGCGCCAGCGCCTTCTGCGTTGCGCTGGTACGGTCGTCGCTCACCCACGAGACGTGCTCGCGGATGTTGGTCATCTGAAAGAGAAACGGGTTGAGGCCGGCCTGGGCGCACGCCGCACGGAAGGTGGGCTCGTGCATGAGCGGCGAGCAGGAGGCCACCACCACCCGGTCCAGGCCGAGCGAGCGAATATCCTCCTGGATCATCGCTTGGCCCGGGTCGGAGCACATGTAGGTGTAGTGGCGCGCGACGGCCACTCCCTGCAGAGCCCCGGCGTACTCGGCCACCTCGGCGACATCCACCATGGCGGCGATATTGGTGCCGCAGTGGCAGATGTACACACCAATCTTCTCGCCTGGAGGCGCGGCCGAGTACTCGCCCGGCGAGATGCCTGCGCTACGGTTGGCACTCATGCGGTGCTCCTCCTTGTGCGCGGTGTTGGTGATGGCCCGCCACGAGCAGCGGGCGGGATCGAGGGGCGCGCCGGCGGGCCAACACGCTCAAAGGGGATGGCCGAGCCAGACGCATGGGAGGCGTTCGCCGGAAATCGGATGGAGACGGGAGGATTCGGAGGCAGGCAACAGTTGACCTGGGGTGGCTGGGAGCCACCCGGATGGCCGCACGTTCGGCGGCATGGGTTCACGCCAATTCGGGCCATGAAACCCCGTCCATCCAAGCTAGGAACTGCGGCGGAGAGCCCTGGCCTAAAGGCTCAATAACAACCACGCGAGTTCCGAGAGAGTCGGGGGCAAGTGCCGTGGTGCGGAATTGTGAGGTCCCTCTCCGGATAGTGAAGACTATAGCATAGTTGTGAAGAATTACGCAAGTGCCAGTCTTGGCACGGAAGGAGCTCCCTCAACCAGCGGTGGGATGGGTGGGCATGCAAGCACCCGCCGGACGAGCTCCCCGATGCATTGCCTGGACTTAGCGGCGGCCATGGGGCACCCATGCAAAGGGCAACTGCGAGTGGCTAACCTGCGTATATCCACTGTGGATGAACACATGTCCATGGGGGATAGAATGAGTGAGTCGACTCGGGGGCCATTGCGCCGATCCCGCTCAAGTCGGGTGCTGGCGGGCGTGTGCGGCGGCCTGGGCGAATTCTTCGGCATCAGCCCGACCTGGTTCCGCTTGGGGTTCCTCGTGGCCTGTATCCCAGGCGGCGTGCCCGGTCTGGCCATGTACCTCTTGTGTTGGATCATCATTCCTGGCGCTTGACCCGCGGCGCCGGATCCGTGTGGGGCGATGGGTAAGGAGGCAAGGATGACGAGCAGCAAGCGTGTGGCGTGGTATCTGTGGCCGTTCTGGGCCATCTGGCAGTTGCTCACGTGGATTCTTGGATTCACCGGGCGGCTGGTGGCGGTGATTCTCGGCTTCGTGCTGATGGTGGTGGGGGTGGTGCTCACGATCACCGTGGTGGGTGCGATCATCGGCATCCCGCTGATCATTGTCGGCTTCTTGCTCTTGCTTCGCGGGCTGTTCTAGCACGCACTCCGGCTTGCATGGAAAGCGCCGGCCCACCAGAAGGTGGGCCGGCGCTTCTATTCATGTATGCAGCGTCGCGGGTTACTCGGCCTCGAAGATGCACGCCTCGTATGGCCGCAGATGTATACCGCCGCCTTGCATGGGCTCGTGCGCCGCGGCGTGCGTGCTGAGGCGCAGGCGCCAGGCCGCACTCGGTAGCGGCTCGTCGAACGCGGCCACCAGCGGTTGGGCGGAGAAGTTGAGCGCCACCAGCATCCGCTGGCCTGGCGCCTCGCGCAGGTAAGCCTGCGCGTGCCGCGGCGCTCGAATGAGCGGGCGGTAACTCCCCTGGCGCAGCGCCACGCTCGCCTTGCGCAGCCAGATCAGCTGTCGGTAGAACGAGAACACCGAGTGCGGATCATCGCGCTGCGCCGCAACGTTTACCTCCCGATAGTCGCTATTGAGCGGCAGCCACGGCCGCCCGCGGGTGAAGCCGGCCCCCGCCTCGGCACTCCATGGCATGGGCGTGCGTTCCGGATCGCGCCCACCGTAGAGCGGCCAATAGCGTTTGCCGGGCGGGTCCTGTATCTCGTCCCGCCGGATTCGTCCATTACGCATGCCGATCTCCTCCCCGTAGTATAGGAAGGGGGTGCCGCGCAACGTGAGCAGGAGAGCCGCGGCCACCTTGGCCCGCTCGACGGCGTGCCGTCCGCCGTAACGCGAGGCATGCCGCGGCACGTCGTGGTTGGAGAGAACATAGCACGGCCAACCGCCTTGGGCATGCGACGCCTCACAGCGTGTGACGGCCCGCTGGAAGGACGGCGCGCGCCAGGGCTGGCGTGTGAATTCGAAGTTGAAGGCCAGCGATAGCAGGCCCTGGGCGCTGTAGCGTGCGGCCTTCTCGGGAGTCTCGTCCATCACCTCGCCTACGGCCAGGCGCTCGCCGAATTGCCCCAACAACTCGTGCAGCTCGCGGTACACGTCGAGCAACTCAGGTTGATCCATGTCGTAGACGTGTGCCTGGCGATCGTAGCCACGCAATCCCAGCCGCGGCGGGTCGTCATGCAGCCCCGCATCTTTGAAGTATGCATTGACCACATCCAGACGAAATCCGTCCACCCCCCGCTCGAGCCAGAAGCGGAAGGCCTGCATGACCGCGCGCCGGGCCTGCGGGTTGCGCCAGTTGAGGTCCGGCTGTTCTTTGAGGAACATGTGATAGTAGTACTGTCGGCTGGCCTCGTCCCATTCCCAGGCGCGCCCGCCGAAGACCGCTTCCCAGTTGTTGGGCATGCCGCCGCCGGGGTGCGGATCGCGCCAGATGTACCAATCGCGTTTGGGGCTTTCGCGTGAGGCCCGCGATTCCACGAACCACGCGTGTTCGTGCGAGGTATGGTTGACGACCATATCCATGAGGATGCGCATGCCGCGGCGGTGGGCCTCGCTGACCAGCCGGTCGAAATCCTGCAGTGTGCCGAACAGCGGGTCGATGTTGCAGTAGTCGGACACATCGTAGCCAAAGTCGTAGCCAGGCGAAGGATACACGGGTGAAAGCCACAGTGCATCGACGCCCAGCGATCTCGGCGTGCCGTCGTTCAAGTGATCCAGGTGGGCGAGGATCCCGCGAAGGTCGCCCACGCCGTCACCGTCCGCGTCTGCAAATGAGCGCGGATAGATCTGGTAGATCACCCCTTCCTGCCACCACGGGGCTGGGGTCATGGGTCCTCCACATCCTGCAAAGTGCGAAAACGACGTTTACAATTGTAAGATAGGCAGCGGAATCCGGGTGCGCGCCTGCGAACGGAACGCGCATGTCGACGACCGTCGTAGGGGCGGCCAGCCGGTCGCCCCTACGGAAGGCGGACAATACAATGTGCAGTCGTTGTTGCGGTCGCCAGCCCTTTCTGGATTGCCCTAGGCGGATTTGGTAGAATCCCTGGCGAGGTAAACGATTCGGGCTGTGGAGCCTGAATCCAGGAGAGGAAGGCCCACGTGGCCGACAACTTAGAACGCTTTACTCAGCGCGCACGACGTGTTCTCAGCCTAGCCCATCAAGAGGCTGAGCGACTGCATCACCCGACAATCGGCACCGAGCACCTGTTGCTCGGCCTCATCCGCGAGGAAGGCGGTGTGGCCGGACGCGTGCTGCGCGAGCTGGGATTGGAGCCCGAGCGCGTCCAGGAAATGGTCGAGCGCCAATCCGTGCCGGGTCGCACCACCCCCGAACGCATCGATCTCTCGCCCGATACGGAACAGGTGCTGCAACTGGCCATCGACGAGGCGCGCCGCCTCGGCCATCACTACATCGGCACCGAACACCTGTTGCTGGGCATCGTGCGCCAGCCGGAGGGCGTGGCCATCGACGTGTTGCGCCGCCTGGGGGTCAGCCCGGAACAGGTTCGCCGCCAGACGCGCCGCCTGCTGCAGGAAGCCCCGGCCCAGGCACGCCAGCCGGCCGCGGCCGGCGCCAAGGCCGACAAAGCCAAGACACCCTTGGTCGATCAACTGGCCACCGACCTGACCACGCTGGCCGAGGAGAACAAGCTCGACCCGGTCGTCGGACGCGAAACCGAAATCGAACGGGTCATTCAGATCCTCGCCCGCCGCACCAAGAACAACCCGGCCCTCATCGGCGAGCCCGGGGTGGGCAAGACGGCCATCGTGGAAGGCCTGGCACAGCGCATTGTCACCAACGATGTGCCCGCGCCGCTCATGGGCAAGCGCCTCTTGCAGCTCGACGTGGGTTCGCTGGTGGCCGGCACCATGTACCGCGGCCAATTCGAGGAACGCCTGAAGCGCGTCATCGACGAGCTGAAGGCCTCGGGCGCAATTCTCTTCATCGATGAGGTCCACATGCTGGTGGGCGCCGGCGCAGCCGGCTCGTCGGTTGATGCGGCCAACATACTCAAGCCGGCCCTCTCGCGCGGCGAGCTGCAGGTGATCGGCGCGACCACCCTCACCGAATACCGCAAGCACATCGAGAGCGATGCGGCCCTCGAGCGCCGCTTCCAGCCGGTGATGGTCGAGGAGCCCTCGGTGGAGGAATCGATCCAGATCCTGCGCGGCGTGCGCCGCAACTACGAGGACCACCACCGCCTGCGGATCACCGACGAGGCGCTCGAAGCTGCCGCCCGCCTCTCCGGGCGCTACGTGCCCGATCGCTTTTTGCCGGATAAGGCGATCGACCTGATCGACGAAACGGCTTCGCGCGTGCGCATGTACAAGAGCCCGGAGGCCAAACGCCTGAAGGAGATCATGGGCGAGCTGCGACGCCTGCGGGCCGAACGTGCCACGGCGGCCGAAGAAGGACGTTACGAGGCCGCCGAGGAAATCCAGGACCGGGAGAACGAGCTGGAGCGGTCGCGACAGGAACTGCAGCTGGTCATGGCCGACCGCGATAAAGGCCCGCGCGTGGTGCCCGAAGATGTCGCCGAAGTGGTCTCGATGTGGACCGGCATCCCGGTGATGCAGCTCGCGGAAGCCGAGTCGGCACGCCTAATGAAGATGGAAGAAACGCTGCGCGGGCGCATCATTGGGCAGGATGAAGCCATCCTGGCTATCTCCAAGGCTGTGCGCCGGGCGCGCGCCGGGCTCAAGGACCCGCGCCGCCCGATCGGCTCGTTCATCTTCCTCGGGCCGACCGGCGTGGGCAAGACCGAACTCACCAAAGCCCTGGCCGCCTTCATGTTCGGTTCGGAAGACGCGCTGGTGCAGCTCGACATGTCGGAGTTCATGGAGCGCCACACGGTGAGCCGCCTGGTCGGCGCGCCCCCGGGCTACGTGGGCTACGACGATGCCGGGCAGCTGACCGAAGCACTGCGCCGGAGGCCGTATTCGATCGTCGTCTTCGACGAGATCGAGAAGGCGCACCCCGAGGCGCACAACATGCTCCTGCAGATCATGGAAGAGGGGCACCTCTCGGATGCACGCGGCCACAAGGTCAACTTCCAGAACGCGATGATCGTCATGACCTCCAACGTGGGCGCCGAGACCATCCGCCGCCAGGCCGGGCTGGGCTTTGCCATCCAGCGCGATGAGACCCGCGGCGAGGTGGCGCCCTACGACGAGATGCGCAAGAAGCTGCTCGAGGAGCTGCGCCGCGCCTTCCGCCCCGAGTTCCTCAACCGGGTCGATGCGGTGATCGTGTTCCGCGCGCTGGATAAGGACGACATCACCCAGATCGTCAACCTGGAGATCGCCAAAGTGGCACAGCGCCTGGTGGAGCATCACATCACCTTGAGCGCGACGCCCGAGGCCCAGGCACGCCTGGCGGATCTGGGTTACAACCCGGAGATGGGCGCCCGCCCGCTGCGGCGCGTCATCCAGACCGAAGTGGAGGATATGCTCTCGGAGGCTATGCTCGAAGGCCGCATCCACGACGATCAGACGGTGACCATCGCGCTGCGCGACGACAAACTGATGATCGAGCCTCAGGCGGCCGAGAGTGAGCCCTCGCCGCAACAGGAGGGCGAGCCGGAGGCGCTCGGTGCGGCGTGAGGCGGGCCGCAACGGCCCATGCGCCGCACACCCAAGCACGAGGAGGACCGAATGACATCCCACACCTTGCGCACCCTGGCGTTGACTGTGCTGGCCGCGTCGCTCGTCCTGGCCGGCTGCAGCACGGGTGCGCCCGCTGTCACCGAGGTGCCGCTGGCCACTCAGGCTGCGCAAACGGTTCAAGCCATGCTCACTCAGGTGGCGCTGGCCGCCACCTCCACCGCAACCGTGGCGCTGCCGCCGCCCACCGCAACCCTTCCGCCGGCCACCGCCACCCTGCCCGTGCCGCTGCTGCCGAGTGCCACGGCCTCGCTCATCTTCACCCCGGCCTTCTACGGCACGCCCGGCGTACACCCGACCCTGACCACATTCTGCAACGCAGCCTTCTTCGTCGGCGATATCGGGCTCAAGGACGGCACGGTGCTCCCCGCCGGCGAAACCTTCCGCAAGACATGGGACGTGCGCAACATCGGCACCTGCACCTGGAGCCGCGAGTACCACCTGGTCTTTAACGGCGGCAAACACATGGACGGCCCGAACTCCGCGCGCTTCCCGGAGATCGTCGAACCCGGCGACCATCTGTTCCTCTCGGTGACGATGATCACCCCGGCCAAGTCGGGCACCTACATCGGCTACTGGATGTTGCAGGCGCCCGACGGCAGCAAGTTCGGCGTGGGCGATAACGGCCTGACACCGCTCACGGTGAAGATCGTGGTCCCCTGAGCCAACGAGCACAGCCTTTGCCTTTCCATCCCTCCCGATGACCAGCGCGGGAGGGATTTCTTTTGGAGGAGGGGCGGCGGGGCATGACCGGTGCGAGCGTGCGGTGTGGTCATGCCTTACCTGTGAGTCCGCGAAGGGACCTCGTGGCGTGCGGCAGAGGAAACTCCGCCACGCCTGGCGCACGATCGAAAGGCCGCCGAAGGCGAGAGCGCGCGGCAAGGTTGGATGACGAGCGAGGCGGGCCATGGCATGCGATGATCCATTCCACAGCGGATACCGCGGCGTAGCGCGTGAGGGTGCAACGCGTGTGCGATATCCCAATTAGGCCCTGCCGATCACGATGGAGGGGGCAGCATGCCCGTGTATCAGACGAGCCGCGCTGAACCGGCGCCGAGAAGTCGCTCGCGGCTGGGTATAATCGCACACACACCTTGTGCTGCGTCGAGGCTCATGCCGATGCCATTCCATCATCGAACTCGCAATCTCCTCCCATTGACCGTGGCCGCGGCCGCGCTGCTCGCATGCAACTTAGCTGGGGTACTGCAGCGCGCGCCGGCTTCGCAGGCCACGCCTCCACCCGCGGCGGCACCCACGCAATCGGAGGCAGGCACACTGGCCGCGCTAACCACTGCGCTGGCGAGGACGACGCCCGGGGTGAGCGAGCCAATGGCCTCCGCGACTGCACCCAGCGAAACGCCGCAGGGTTCCGCCACCTACTCGCTGACGCGGGCACCCTACGGCACGCCGGGAGCGAACCCTGCCGCACCGCTCGAGCAACTGTGCAACGCGGCCTACTTCGTCGGCTATGTGGGTCTGGGCGATGGTGCGCCGGTGGGTGTGGCGGAAACCTTTAAGAAAGTGTGGGACGTGCGCAATATCGGCACCTGCACCTGGACTCGGGATTACCGCCTGGTCTTCTACGGCGGCGAGCACATGAGCGGTGCCAACTGGGTGGCCTTCCCCAAAGAGGTGCCGCCCGGCGATCACATGTTTATCGGCGTGATCATGATCGCTCCCTACGAGGGCGGGACCCATACCAGCTACTGGATGCTGCAGGCGCCGGATGGAAGCAAGTTCGGCGTGGGCGGGCGAGGCGACAAGCCACTGCGCGGAAGCATCTTTGTTCCCTGAAGATGCCTCGGCTGTGGAGCAGCAATGCCAGCGGCGGCGCACGAGGCGCCGCCGCTGGCATTCCGTGCGCAGATGGAATTCGCTGGTGTGCACGATACGGCTGGCGATGCGGGTATAATCCCTCGGGCATCACCCAAGAGAGAGCTGATGACCGCCGTTGATGACATCAAGGCACGCCTCGACATCGTCGAGCTGGTGAGCGAGAGCGTCCGACTGCGGCGCACCGGCAAGAACTACATCGGGTTCTGTCCCTTTCACCCCAACGTTCACACCCCGGCCTTTGTGGTCTTCCCCGAGAGCGGCACCTGGCGCTGCTTCGGCGCGTGCAACGAGGGCGGCGACCTCTTTAAGTTCGTCATGAAGAAAGAGGGCTGGGATTTCCCCGAGGCGCTGCGCCAGCTTGCGACGCGCGCCGGTATCGAACTTCATCCGCGCTCGGCCGATGAGCAGCGGGCGGAGGAAACCTACGAACATCTTCGCGGCCTCTTGGAACTGGCCGCCACCTACTATCGCAACTACTTGCTTACCTCCACCGCCGGTGCCACGGTGAGGGATTACCTGCATGGGCGCGGTCTCGCGGACGAGACCCTGGAAGCCTTCCAGGTTGGGCTGGCCCCGGCCGGGCGCGAACACGGCCTGTCCTATTTTCGCGGCAAGGGCTACACCGACGACGATCTCCAGCAGGCCGGGGTGGTGGTCACGCCCGAGGGTGGCGGGCTGCGCGACCGCTTCCACAACCGCATCACCATCCCCATCCGTGATAATCGCGGGCGGATGTGCGGCTTCGGCGCACGTATCGTCGACCCCAACGACGTGCCCAAGTTTCTCAATTCGCCCCAGTCGCCGATCTTCGATAAGGGCCACCTGTTGTACGGGCTGGATCGCGCCGCGCGCGCCATCCGCGCCCAAGAGGAGGCGGTCATTGTCGAGGGCTATCTCGACGTGATGACTGCGCATCAGGCTGGCTTCCTTAACGTGGTCTCGCCGATGGGCACGGCCCTCACCGAGGCCCAGCTGCGGATGCTCAAGCGCCATGCGCGACGTATTGTCCTGGCATTGGACGCCGATTCGGCTGGCGACGCGGCCGCCCTGCGCGGCCTGGACCTGGCGCGCGAGACGCTCGAGCGCGAAGGCGAGCCCGTCTTCGATGCGCGCGGATTGGTTCGTTTCGAAGGAAGGCTGCAAGCCGACCTGCGCGTGGCGACTTTGCCGGCCGGGCTCGATCCGGATGAACTCATCCTGCAAGACCGTGAGGCCTGGCGTCAGCGCATTGCCGAGGCGCGGCCGGTCGTGGAGCACGTGCTGGGAGTCATTACCCAGGGCAGAAACCTGAACGAGGCCAAAGTCAAGGCGGAGGTCGCGGCGCGCATCCTGCCGCTCATTGAAGACGTCGCCGACCCGGTGGAGCGGGATGCTTATCGCCAGCAACTGGCGCGATTGCTGCGAGTGGAGTTGGCGTCGTTGCAGGCTGCGCCCGGGCGGCGCCCGGCTCGCCGCAGTACGATGCGCGGCGGCCGCGGCGAGGCACCCTCGGCGCCCGCCGCACCGGCTGCGGGGATGGCGGCCAAGGCCTCCAGCCGCGAGGCCTTCTGCCTGGGAGCGCTTGTGCGCCAACCGCTGCTGCTGTTTCGCGCCAACCGCATCTTCGGTGAACTGGGGCTGGCGCGGCCCGGGCCAGAGGATCTCACCACCTCCGAGAGTCAGTGGCTGCTGGAGATCATCCAGCGCTCGCTCTCGCAGGAGGAAACCGACCCGGCCATCTTCATCGAAACGCATGCCGCGCAAGAAGCGCCCGAGGCGCTGGCCGCGGCCCGCGCGAGTCTCGAGCGCTTCCAGGCCGGCGAAGAGGCTGATGCGGATGATGTGCTGGGAGGTCTCCTGCGCCTGCGACAACAGGCGCTGGAGCGCAAGCTGGGCGAGTTGCGTTTTTACATCCTCGAGAAGGAAGCCCAGTCGGAAGAGAGCGGTGTGCCGGCGGCCGCAGCGGAGCCGGGCGAGGCGCCGCTGGAACGCATGAAGGCGATTAGCGAAAACATCTTGCGAATCACTATCGCCCTGGCTCGAGGCCTGCCCGCGCTGCCCACGACGCGGCCCGCATCCCGTGAGGGTGGGGTGGAGGCATTCTGAATGCCACGACAACGGCCGGACTCTGCGCCGCACGAGATAGACGACCTGGAGGGGCTGCCCGACTTCGCCGCACCCGAAGGCGCACCCGTCGAGGAAGACGCCGAGGTCGACGAGAGCGTGTTGGTGGAGGAGGAAATACCCTCCGACGGCGCCGAAGAAGAGGTGGGCGAGGAGGAGCTGGAAACCCTCGAAGATGAAAGCCTGGGCGAGGAGATCGAGGGCGAAGAGGTCCTCGAAACGATCGAGTTGGCCGACGACCCGGTGCGCATGTACCTGCGTGAAATCGGCCAGGTGCACTTGCTCAATGCGGATCAGGAGACCTGGTTGGCGGCGCGCCTCTTGGCTCTGCGCCGCGCGCGCGCCCTACGCGAGCGGCTGACGGCGCTGGGCCCGGGAAAACGCAGCCTGCCGCCCGGCACGCTCTTCCTGCTCGAATTGTACGGCGACCTGCTCAGCGATTGGAAACACCTGCGCGAGGATGCGCGGCGCCTCGGCCAGCCGTTGCCGGAACTGGCCCCGCTCCTCGATGAAGCCTTCCACCTGCGCGCAGCATGGCAAGACAGCGCGCCCTCCTATCTGCGCACCTGGCTCGAACGGGGCCCATGGGGCCGCGACCCGTCCTGGAACAAGGTGGCCCAGAACGCGTTCGACGTGTTCGTGGCGTTGTATCTCCTGCCGGAGGCTCTGGCCCGCAAGCTGCAGGTGGCGCTCAAAGCGCGCAAGACGCCTCCGATCAAGAGCACCTTTCAGACGTGGCTGCCCAAGCGCAAACCGACCGCGCGCAGCTCAGGCGCGGTGGGCAACCTGGAGACGGAGCTGCGCCCGATCGAGCAACGGGCCGAGGAGGCGCACAAGGCGCTCATCCGCGCCAATCTGCGCCTGGTGGTCAGTGTGGCAAAACGTTATATTGGCCGCGGCATTGCCTTTCTCGACCTGGTGCAGGAGGGCAACCTGGGGCTTCTGCGCGCCGTAGAGAAGTTCGACCCAACCCGCGGTTTCAAGTTCTCCACCTATGCCACCTGGTGGATTCGCCAGGCCATCAGCCGCGCCATCGCCGATCAGGCGCGCACCATCCGCATCCCGGTGCACATGGTTGAAACCATCAACCGCCTGATGCGCGCACAGCGCCACCTGGTGCAGACGTTGGAACGCGAACCCACGCGCGAAGAGCTGGCGCTGGAGATGGACATCCTGGATGCGGCGGACACGGCGGAGGTCATGCGCCTGCGTGCCACCGATGATCGGCTGCCGCCGGCGCTGGGCCAGAAGTTGACCCGTGCGGTGGAGCGCGTCGAGCGCATCCTGCGCCTGGCTCAGGAGCCCATGTCGCTCGAAACGCCGGTGGGAGCCGAGGAAAGCAGCATGCTCGGTGATTTCATCGAGGACGAAAGCGTGGTGACCCCGCTCGATGCGGCCTCGCGCGAGCTGCTGCGCGATCAGATCCACAGCGCGCTGGCGTTCCTCAACGAGCGCGAGCGACAGGTGCTCGAATTACGCTTCGGCTTGGTGGATGGGCGCGACCACACGCTGGAAGAGGTCGGCCAACGGCTAGGGGTCACGCGCGAGCGAGTGCGTCAGATCGAGGCCAAGGCGCTGCGCAAACTGCGCCACCCGCGCTCGAGCCGCACGCTGCGCGATTACCTGGGCTAGGCCGTCGTGCCTCGTCGGTCGCGAATCATCGAGGGCTTCCCACCAGGGAAGCCCACTCGCGTTCGGATAACCCCGTCATCCCTCCGTGGATGGTCCTTGATCGACATTTCCGCGTGTTTGTAGCGGGAATCCTGGGCACCGTCACGCATGTCCTGCGCCGCGCGCATGCGAGCGAATCATCCAGTGTGCAGAACAGACGTGGGTCCCTGTCTGGGACCAAGCGAAAAAGGGCGACCGGCTTTCGCCCCCACCCCT
>JBGOXY010000001.1:0-41399 GCA_041479415.1 Anaerolineae bacterium | reverse complement strand
TGAGCAGCGGTGGCGGCCGAGCCCACCTCCGGATGGCGGATGACGATGACATCCGCGTAGCACTCGAGAGTGCGCACCGTATCGGGCAGCGACTCGCCCTTGGCCACCGAGGAGTAGCGCACCTCGTTGATCTGGATCACGCTGCCACCCAGCCGTTCCATGGCCGAGACAAAAGATGTGGAGGTTCGCGTGGAAGGTTCGTAGAACAGATTGGCCAGGATCTTGCCCTTGAGCAGGTCGAAGGTGCCTACCCGCTCGACCATCGTGCGCATCTCGTGAGCCACCGCAAAGACATATTCGAGGTCCTCGCGGTTGAACTGGCGCACGGTCAGGATATCTTTGCCGTACCAGGGGGCGCTGCGCTGATCGCCGAGGGGCAGGTGTGGGTTATTTGCGGGTGTGACCATTGAACCTCCTTAGGATGAAGAGCGGGTCGTTTGCGGGTTTATCCAAGATTGCTTTGTCGCACCGCCCCGCTGCGCGGGGCTTCGCTCCTCGCAATGACATCCCAACGGCCTAGCCAAAAACATTGCGCCCATACCCCGGCGCGGCCCGAATCTCGCCGTCGCGCACAGCCTCGTTCCCACGCAAGACGACTCGCGTGACGCGCCCGCGCACCAGGTACCCTTCGAATGGCGACCAAGCACAGCGCGAATGCATCTTGGCGGCACGCACCTCCCAGCGCGCACGCTCGTCCACTTCCACCGACGTTTGAGGCTGAGCGCGCAGGCCGAAAATCCGTCGCGGATTATTCACCATGCGTTCGACGAGCATGGAGCGGGTCAATCGTCGCTCGTGGACCGCGCCGAGCAACAGCGCCAGTGCTGTCTCCAACCCAGGGAAGCCGGGCGGGGGCGTTGGGCCGTCTTTCTCGGCCAGCGTATGGGGTGCATGATCGCTGGCGAAGCAATCGATCACCGTCAGGTTCTTCCACAATGCCTGCTGGTCGGCGCGGGAGGCCAGGCGCGGCCGCACCTCTCCCCGGCCCGGACCAAGCGCCGGCAGATCCTCCTCGCATAAGAAGAGATGGTGGGGTGTCACCTCGCATGTGACGCGCCAGCCGCGCTGCTTGGCCAAGCGCACCAGGGCGATCTCGTCGGCGCGGCTGAGGTGGGCCACGTGCAGCCGGCGGCGATGCAGCTGGGCCAGGGCCATGACCATGGCCAGGCTACGCCCCTCGGCGTGGGCGACGATTGGGCGGGTGGGCGGCCAGTGAGCCAGGTGAGCGGCGATGGCCGTGAGTTCGTCGAGGCGCAACGGGCCGTAAGTCTGATCGAGGTAGAGTTTGAGCCCCGCCGTGCCACCTGCCAAGCCGGCGGCCTGCCTCACGTTGTCCACCGAGCCGCCCAGGTACAGCCCAAAATCGCAGCGCGCGCCGGCCTTGGCCGCGGCCCGCGCCGCAGCCAGCGAACGGGCATCCACCACCGGAGGTTGAGTGTTGGGCATGGCCAACACCAGCGTAAACCCACCTGCCAGGGCCGCGGCGGTACCGCTAGCCCAGTCCTCCTTGTGCGTCGCGCCCGGTTCGCGCATGTGCACGTGCGGGTCGATGAGCCCTGGGAGTGTCAGCATGCCTGCCTCCCCGAATGCCCGGCGGCCGGCACCAGGCAAAAAAAGAGAGCCTTTCGGCTCTCGATGGAAGTCGTGCGCAACAATGGGGGCAACGTGACAGGTGGAACTCTGTGTGGCGCAATCGGGGGGAATGGCGTCCGGCCCATAAGGTGATCGGGCGCGATTTTACCCCATTCGGCCGAAGCGTCAAGGGGCAGTTGCGCGTGGAACCCGGTCCTCGGAGTCGGCCAATTGGATCTGATTGCGGCCCCGATCCTTGGCGCGGTACAGGGCGCGGTCGGCGACATCCACCAAGGCGAATGCGTCCTTGGCGTCTTCGCCCAGGCCGGCGATACCCTGGCTGACCGTGGGCGAGGGCATCTGCCGGCCCAGCGAGTCGACCGGGCGCAGCTCGGCCAGCGTGCTCTGAATACGATTGGCGACCGACATGGCCTGCGTGCGGCTCGCGCTAATCAGGGCGATGGAAAACTCCTCGCCGCCCCAGCGCCCCAGCAAGTCTCCGTGTTTGATATGGCGGCGGATGGCGTCCACCGTGCTCAGCAAGGCAGCGTCGCCGGCCACGTGACCGAACTGGTCGTTGTACTCCTTGAAGTGATCGATATCCAGCATGACCAGGCTGAGTTCGCCGCGCGTGGCGCGCGACTGGCCCACCGCTGCCTCGAGTTCGACCACGAATGCACCGTGGCTGAGCACCTGGGTCAGGCTGTCGCGGCGAGCCTGTTCGCGCAGCGCCTCGTGCTGCCGCGCATTGAGGATGGCATTGGCCAGCTGCTCAACAACGATCTGTAGGACGAATTGATCGTCTTCGGTAAAGGCCCCCACTCGGGTGGCTTGCACATCGAGCATGCCCAACAGCGTGCCGGCCGAGAGGATTGGCAAAGTCATCTCGGCGCGGATGCCGGGCAGGCTGTCGACCTCCAGATAGTATTCGTCCTCAAGCACATTCTGGGATAGGTAGGGGCGCTGCGTATTCATCACATGGCTGTTGATGCTCTTGGCCGCCACGGAGACGCGGTCGCCCTGAGCAACCTGGCGGCGGCCGAGCGGCCCGGAGCCGCCCACGAAGCGGGCCGTCCGCCCCTCATCCTCAATGATCAGAATATGTGCGTGTTCGAAACCCAAGCGCGCCGCCAGAAGATCGCACACCCGGTTGTAAAGCACCGCCGGATCCAGAATCGAACTGATCTCGGTCCCCACCTCGCTGACGGTCATCAGCAGCGAGCGTTGGTGCTGCAGGGCAGCGAAGGCGGTGGCGTTTTCGAGCAGCGAGCCGAGCAGCGTGGCCAGAGTCTCGCCGACGGCCTTCTCGAGCGAGGAGGCACGGTGGGCCTCCTCGAACAGGAAGAGGAGAACCCCGTGGAATTGATTGGACAGGCTCAGGCGGAAGATCACCAGCGATTTGACCTCGGGGGGGACCCCTTGGTCGTACAGGTCCCGCCGCTCGATGGCAATGTCGTCGAGCGATAGCGGGCCGGGAACCCCGCGTACCTCCGCCAGCCACGGCGCGGGGAAGAGCGCCCCGGAGCTCATACTCGTCCCGTCCAGCCCATCTTGGGCGGCCAGGCGCAGCCCATCGGCCTCCGCGACGAATACAGCCACCGCATGTGCCAGCACAAGTTGACGGGTCTCCTTGCACGCGCGCTGCAACAGCGCTTCGGTGTCGCGCTCGGTGGCCAGGCGGGCGGCCAATTGGGCGAGCAGGCCCATCTGGCTGCCCTCTTCCTGAATGTGCTGATACAAGCGCAGCCGTTCCAGGGCCAACGCCGCATAGTGAGAGAAGGTGTGCGTCTGGCGCATCTCGACCGTGGTCAGCTCGCGGCCAGGGGCCTCCACCGCCGCGACGCCGATCACTTCCTGGTCGGCATGTATTGGCACGACCAGTGCGCTGGCCAGCCCCAGCGAGCGCAAGGTGGGGTCGTCGTGCACCACGCGCGGCGCGGCTTCCAGCGGTGGGCCTTGCTCGGGCAGGCTGAGCTCGGGGAGCGTATCGGGCTGCGCGCCGCAGGAGGCCGAGGGCACAAACGCGCCGGTGGCCCGATCGGCCAGCCAGACGATGCCGCGGCTCACACCCAGCGAGCGCGCCAGGTAGGTGACCAGGGTGGAGGCCACCTCTTCCGGAGTGCGGGTGGTCAACATGGCGCTCGAGCACTCAAGAAGAGTCTCGAGGCCGTTGAGCAGCTTCTCGCGGCTTTCGATGAGGTTGATGATCTCGGGCGACATGCCCGGGCTGGGTTTGAGATGGCCCTCGCGAGTGCGCCCTTCGGCGAAGGCCTCGTTGGCCACAACCAACTCCTCCAGCGGGCGGAAGACGTGACTGTTGAAGAGCGCCAGCTCGAGGATCAGCAAGAAAACGAGCAGCGCAATCATGACGCTCAGGCCGAGGAGAATCGTCCGGCTGACCGCCAGATTGAATGCGCTCTGCGAGACGATGTAATGGGCGACCCATTGTGGCTGCCCGGCAGGACGTGGGCTGGCCAGGAGACGAGCCATGTCGAAGGCGCGGCCCGTGCGCAGGTCTAGTTCGAACAGGTCTGCGCGGCACGCGGGGTCTGGATTGCCGTTGCACACCCCGTCTGGCTGCGGGAGCTGGGTATCGGGCAGCACCTCGGCCCACGGCCGGTTGATGTAGTCGCTGTGGGTCGAGGCCACGATCGTGCCCTGGCCATCGGTAATGAGCAGCATACTGGAGGGGATGCGTCGGGCGCGGAAAAAGGAGTCGAGTTCAGCCTGCAGCCCAGGCAGATCAGCGGCCCGGTCGAGGCTCCCGCCGAGCGAGTACGCCAGCTCGGCCATGTGATCGCCCAGCAGTTCGCGCGAGAGGTTTCCCGACTGCTGGGTAATGACAAGGACGCCGGCCAGCGTGGCCAGAATCACAACCAGGATATTGATCGCGAAGAATTGACTACGCAGACGGGCGAACCACGAAGCGCTCAAGGTTCCGCGCGAGGCGGCTCCACGGCAGAACTTAGATTGCCATTTAGTATAGCGTCCCGCACTACAAATGAAAAGCGTGCAACTGTACCGATTCATTGCCCCGGCACCTCATCCGCGCAGGACGAGGGTGGCCAGGCTTGCGTCATTGGTGTTACGCGCGCCGACGGGCCGCGCGGGCAGCCCACGGGCTATGTCGGCGGCGTGCCGTTACGCCAGAGTGCAAGGATCATGCGCGTGGACGGAAAGGCCAGATCGGGCAATTCGTTCGGGCCGAAGAAGGAGGCCCGCTCGGCATCGTCGCCGGGCTGTGGCACCCCGCTTGCAACGGTGCCCTCGAAGACGATCAGAATGTCCGCACCCTCGACCTCGCTTTGCCTCGCGATGACATCCCGCAATTGCAGGTCATTCACCTCCAGCCCGGTCTCTTCACGGCATTCGCGGGCCGCCGCCTGGCGCGGGTCTTCGCCCACCTCCACGAAACCCGCCGGTACCGACCACTTGCCGCGCTCGGGCGAGACCCCGCGTTGGATGAGCAGGACTTTGCCTTCGCGGACGATGAAGACGGCCACCGCAACTTTCGGGTCTTCGAAATGGATGTAGGCGCAGCGCGTGCACACCGCGCGCAGGCGGCCAAAGGCAGGGCGCGCCTCAGTGGGCGCGCCGCAGCGAATACAGAAGCGCACGGGTTCGCGCAGCGTCATCGCCGAACTCGGCGCGCGAGCAGGGCCGCGACGGCCAGCGCCAGAGCGAGAACGGCCAACCCCGCCTCGATCAGGCGCAGCGGGCTGATAAAGGCCGGCGCAACAGATACTGCGGTGGGCGCGGTCAACTCCCGCGGCGGTTCGGCGGCAGGTGGGGTCGGGGTTGAGCTTCCGGCTCCTCCGCCCAAGGTCAGGAGCGCCTCACCTTCGGCGGTCGGAGTGGGCATCGGCGAGGAGGGCGGGCCCAACCGGGAGGCTTCGGCGGGCGCGGGCGTCGCAGTGGCACCGGAGGACTTCTCCTGCGCAAATAACGGGGCACCCGCAGTCTCGGTGGTCGAATCGCTGCCCGCCAGTGTGCCGCTGGATGCGGCCGATTCGCCGGGCGTTGTCTGGTCCGCCTGATTGTCGGTTGCGGCGCGTGGTTCGGGCCTGGTGGGTGCAGCCAGGAGGCCCGGCTCCATCTGCAACTCAGCGGCCGGCATGGCCGGGGCCGCCACTCGCGCGGCCATGAGCCCGCCACCTGCAAGATCCGTGACGGCAACTATGGCCAGGGCAAGTGTCGCCAACGCCGAACCCCAGGCGAACGCGAAACCGCGCGAAGCGCGCGGGCGGGTACGCCCGG
Source organism: Anaerolineae bacterium (assembly GCA_041479415.1). Taxonomy (GTDB): domain Bacteria; phylum Chloroflexota; class Anaerolineae; order Anaerolineales; family RBG-16-64-43; genus RBG-16-64-43. Next base: position 35,570 of record JBGOXY010000001.1, on the reverse strand, counting down.
CCATTTCCGCGGTCAGGATGAAGTTGCGGGGCAGACGAACCGGAGGCAGGGCGCGCAGCGCCCCTCGTACCCGACGCAATTCCTCCAGGGCGCGCGCGAGTGCGGCCTCGTGCTGCAATCGCGCAAGCAAGACCTTGCGATCGGAGTCGCTCAACTGGCCGTCGAGGAATGCCGAAAGTCGCTCAAGGTCGTGCGCAGGTAGGGAGGTCGAGGGTTTCATGCTGAAGGCTCACCCTCAAGACGAAATGCCTCCGGCAGAAGTTCCCCGCGCAAGGCGAGGCAATCGCGCAGGTTAGCGCGAGCACGAGCCAGCCGGCTCTTGACCGTGCCCAGCGCAGTCTGCATCACCGCGGCCACTTCGCTGTAATCCATCGCTTGCACGTCGGCCAGGAGTACTACCGCGCGCTGTTCGTCGGTCAGGCGGCGCAGGCAGTCCTCGATCGCGCGGCGAATCTCACCGCGGGCGAGCTGGTCTTCGGGCGTCTCCCCCGGGTCGGCGGGCTCGAAGGCTCGCCCGCCGTCGTCCTCACCGTCGGCAGAGGCCATGGCATCCAGCGAGACGGACGGCCTGCGCTTGCGGCGGCGCAATTCGTCGTAGCAGGCATTGGTCACGCTGCGCAAAATGTAGGCGCGCAACGAGCCACCGCGGAAGTCGCGCAGGTGTCGGTAAAGGGAGAGAAAGGATTCCTGGGTGACGTCCGCGGCGGCCTCACTGTCGCCCAGCATACGCGCGGCGAGCGCGTAGGCTCGGCTCTGGTGAGCCAGCACCAAGCGGTTGAATGCGTCCAGGTCACCCTGTTGGGCGTCGCGAAGAAGGGCGGCTTCGTCCATGAGGTCCGCGTCGTGCAAGTTTTGCCCGCAACAATCTGTGCCTGCACCGGCAATCATACCCCAGAGAGGCACGCGCCATTGCGCCAAGTGAGTGAAGTACAATGGCCGGGCCTGATCCCTCCGATCAGGCGCAGCGCGGAGTGCTTCCCTCCAACGCGCAGGTCACCGATGTCGCTTCGACCATCCCCCATTGCCGGAACGTGGTACCCCGCTGATGCACGGGAACTCGCGGCCAGCGTGGATCGATTTCTTGCGCAGGCCGTGGTGAACCCGCCCAACGGCCGAGTCATCGGTATCCTCGCGCCGCACGCGGGCCACCGCTACTCGGGCGCGGTGGCCGCGCACGCCTTCAAATGCTTGGAGGGCACGCAGGCCAATCTGGCTGCGGTCGTCTCGCCCATGCACCATCCCCATCCGGCGCCTGTGCTCACTACGGCGCACACCGGTTACGCCACGCCGCTGGGGGAGATCCCGGTGGACGCGGCGGCGCTCGACCAGCTCAACGCGGGCCTTGAGGCGCGGATCGGTTTGAGCCTGGCGCGGGTGCGTCGCGACGAGGAGCACTCGCTCGAGATCGAGCTGCCCTTCTTACAGCGCGTGCTGGGTGTCTTCCATTTGTTACCGGTCATGATCGTCGATCAGACCCCAAAGATGGCTGAGGCTCTGGGCCACGCACTGGGGGAGGTCCTGGCCGATCGGCGGGCGGTGCTCGTGGCCAGTTCAGACCTTTCCCATTTCTACCCGCAGCCGGTGGCAGAAGCACTTGACCGCGAGATGCTCGCGCGCATTGTCGCTTTCGACCCGTTGGCCGTCATGCGCGCCGAAGAGCAAGGCTGCGGGTTCGCCTGCGGGCGAGCCGCCGTGGCCGCGGTGCTGTGGGCCGCGCGCGATCTGGGCGCCACCCGGGTGAGCCTCCTCCATTACGCTACGTCCGGCGCGGTGACCGGCGACCTCGACTCGGTGGTGGGTTACGGAGCGGCCGTCATCTGGCAGGAGGCCGGAACCATGCCCGGCCGAGAGGATCGACCCCGGTGAGCGCCTTCAGCCTGATGGACATGCTCGGCCTGGCCGGCCTGCTTCTGGCCAATGCGTTCTTCGTGATGGCCGAGTATGCCCTGATCAGTGCGCGCAGCACGCGCCTGGAAGAAATGGAGCGCCAGGGCGTGCGCGATGCGGCGCGCGCCCGACGCATGTTGCGCGACCCCGAGCGCTACATCGCCACCACCCAGCTCGGCATCACCATGGCCGGCGTAGGGATGGGCTGGGTGGGCGAACCGGCCTTCGCCTTCTTGCTTGAACGAGTGCTGGGTGTGCCTCTGCGCGGGCTGAGTGAAACGGCGGCGCGCAGCCTTTCCGCGCTGACCGCGTTTGTGCTGGTGACCTTCCTGGCCGTGGTACTCAGCGAACTCGTGCCGAAGTCTCTCACCCTCGACAACCCAGAGCGCATCGCGGTGCGCATCGCACGCCCGCTGGAAGTGCTCAGCCGCATCGGCCGGCCGCTGGTCTGGCTGCTCGAGCGCTCGGCCGGGCTTGTGGCGCGGCTGCTCGGCGCCTCCGGCTCAGCCCGCCGCGGGGCCTCCTACTCGGTGCAAGAACTCAAGTTGCTGGTCGAAGCGGCCCAACGCAGCGGCACGCTGGAGGACAGCGAACGGGCCATGCTGCATGCGGTTTTCGATTTCGGCGACCTGCGCGTGCGTGAAGTGATGATCCCACGCACCGAGATGGTCGCCGTTCCGGCGGCGAGCACCGTCGACGAGCTGATCGCCCTCGCTATCCTGCATCCCTACAGCAAGTTCCCGGTTTACGAGGGCACCTCCGATCAAGTCATCGGAATCGCCCACATCAAAGACCTGATGCGGGCACGCCACGGGCCCAGCCAGGTGGCCAGCGTGCGCGGCCTGATGCGAGAAGCATTGTTTGTCCCCGAGAGCCTGCGCGTGCAGGATCTGCTCGCGCGCTTCCGCGCCAGCCGCCAACACCTGGCGGTCGTCTTGGATGAGTTTGGCGGCACGGCCGGGCTGGTGACGTTAGAGGACTTGCTCGAAGAAATCGTCGGCGAGGTATCGGATGCCTTCGATCGTACCCCGCCTCTGGTCAAGCGCCTGCCGGACGGCAGCGCGCTGGTGGATGGGCTAATGCTCATCGAGGAGGTTAACCAGGCCCTCGGACTGCGCCTGGAAGATTCCCACTATGACACCCTGGCCGGATACATGCTTGGGCGGCTCGGCCGGGTTGCCCGATTGGGCGATGAGGTTGAAGGGCACGGCATGCGCCTGCGAGTTGAGGCGATGGACGGCCGGCGCATCGCGCGCCTCTCGGTGCGCCCGAGTGCGCCAGCTGAATCGCCGGAGGCTCCGCCATGATCCGCTACGTGGAGGTGTCGGTCAACCTGCCTCGCGTGCTTGGCACATTCCACTACCATGTGCTGCCCGATTTGGCCGAGGAGTTGCGACCGGGCCATCTGGTGGTAGTCCCTTTTGCCGGGCAGCGCGTGCAAGGAGTTGTTCTGGGCGATGTCGATCAGCCGGAGGTGGCCGAGACTCGGCCGGTCGAGGGGCTGCTCGACCGCGAGCCTGTGCTGACTCCCGCCCAACTCCGTCTCGGCCGCTGGCTCAGCGCGACGTACGGTGCATCGCTCGGAGAGTGTTTCGAGTTGATGCTTCCGCCCGGCTTGGGCCAGAGGGCGCAGAGTTTGTACGCGCTCGGCGACCCGAGCTTTGTGGGTGCGGACCCATTACAGAAGCGGCTCATCACGCTGCTGGCCGAGCGCGGGCCGCTGCGCAGCGGGCAGTTGGCACGCGCCTTCCCTCGCGCCGCGTGGGAACGGGAAGCGGCGCGCCTGGTGAAGCATGGAGCTGTGCTGCGCACCTCCATCCTACCTCCGCCGGAGGTGCACGCAAAACATGTGCGCACAGCGCGCCTCGCCGTTTCGGTCGAGGCGGCCCACGCGGCGGCGCAGCGCATGCGCCAGACAGCCCGCGCCCAAAGCCGGGCCGCGGCCGAGCGGCGTGCGCGCGTGCTCGAGTTTTTGGCAGCAGAACGCACCTCGGTCGAGGTCAGTTGGGTCTACGCCCATGGCGGCAGTACGCTGGGCGATCTGAAGTTGCTGGCCGACACCGGCCTGGTGGACCTGGACTACCAGGAAGTCTGGCGCGACCCGCTCGCCGGCCGGGCGTATGCCGCGGATACGACGCTCGCGCTCACGCCGGAACAACGAAGTGCGTGGTCCACAATTCGTGAGGCGCTGGCGGCGGGCGACGGGCGTACCATTCTCTTGCACGGTGTGACCGGTTCAGGCAAGACAGAAATCTACTTGCGCGCGGTGGCTGAGGTGCTCGCCCGCGGCGGGCAAGCCATCGTCCTGGTCCCGGAGATCGGTCTCACTCCGCAGATACTGCAGCGTTTTGGGGCGCGCGTGATGCACGGGCTGGGCGTGATGCACAGCCGCCTCTCGGATGGTGAGCGCTACGACACCTGGCGACGGGCGCGGTCCGGGCTGATCGACGTGATGCTCGGCCCGCGCAGCGCGCTCTTTGCGCCGCTGCCGCGGGTGGGGCTGATCGTGGTCGACGAGGAACACGACGAGTCGTACAAATCGAATCGCGCCCCTTTCTTCCATGCGCGCGATACAGCCCTTGAGTACGCGCGCCAGTTGAATGTGCTGTGCCTGCTCGGATCGGCGACGCCGGACGTGGTGACCTTTGCCCACGCGAAGGAGGCGCGCCTGACCTACCTGGCGCTGCCCAAGCGCGTGCCCTTCGCCGGCGTGCGTGGAGGGGCACTGCCCGAGGTGCGAGTGGTGGACATGCGCCAGGAACTGCGCGACGGCAATCGCTCGATCTTCAGCCGGGCGCTTTCTCAGGCCCTCGGCGAGTGCCTCGAGCACGGCCAGCAAGCCATTCTCTTCCTCAACCGGCGCGGCACAGCCACTGCGCTCTTTTGTCGTTCGTGCGGCCAGTCGGTGAGCTGCCCGCGCTGCGGGCTGCCGCTCACCTTCCACGCAGACGCGCCGGCGGCCGGTGAGGATGGGGCACGCGGGCGCTTACGCTGCCATCACTGCAACTATCAACGCAGCGTTCCATCTCGCTGCCCCAACTGCTCGAGCGAGGCCCTGCGCCCTCTGGGGGTGGGCACGCAACGCGTGGAGGCAGAAGTGCTGCGCCACTTCCCGCACGCGCGTGTCTTGCGCTGGGATGTGGACACCACGCGCGCTCAGGACGCGCATGAGATCATGCTCGAGCACTTCGCGGCTGGCCGGGCCGATGTGTTGGTCGGAACGCAAATGGTGGCCAAGGGTCTCGACCTGCCGCGCGTGACGCTGGTAGGGGTCATCCTGGCCGAGGTCGGCCTCTTTCTGCCGGACTATCGCGCCAGCGAGCGCACCTTTCAAGTGCTCACCCAGGTCATCGGCCGTGCCGGGCGCAGCCCGCGCGGCGGCCGGGCCATTCTGCAGACTTTCCAGCCGGATCACTACGCGATTCGGCTGGCGTCTGCGCAAGACTACGACGGGTTCGCCAGCACCGAACTCGCCCTGCGGCGGCAGCTCGGCTACCCGCCCTACACCCGCCTGGCACGCCTGATCGTTGCAGCCAACTCTCGCGAGCAGGCGCAGCGGGTAGCGGAAGCTTTGGCGGGCGCGGTGCGAGCCGCGATCACCGCGGGCGAGCATCGCCAAACCGAGATCGTCGGGCCGGCGCCCTGCTTCTTTGAGCGCGAGGCGGGCCGCTATCGCTGGCAGGTCGTGGTGCGTGGACCGCACCCGAGGCAGGTCATCCCAACGGACCTGCCGGACAACTGCAGCCTGGACGTGGACCCGGTCTCGCTGCTGTAGGCCGGCCGCCGGAGTGAAGGCTTTTGACGGCCTGCGCCGGGCATGGTATACTGCCGGTGACTCCCGCCCAGAGGCGGGAGAATTTCTGCCCCGAACGGGGCTGCCCTCACCGAGGGCCATCTCTCACGCGGTGGACCTGCTCGTGCGTGCTCCTCAGCGATAGCGGCTGCGGAGCGAGCGAGCGGGGATGAAACCGCGGAGGTTGAACGCAAAGGAGTCCTCATGGCATTGGTCTCGCTGAAATCCCTCCTCGAGGCCGGGGTGCACTTCGGCCATCGCACCGAGAAGTGGCACCCCAGGATGAAGCCCTACATCTTCACCGAACGCAACGGCGTTCACATCATCGACCTGCAGCAAACGCTGTCGTCGCTTTCGACCGCGTATGCCATGGTGCGCGACATCGTAACCGCAGGCGGCACACTGCTGTTTGTGGGCACCAAGCGCCAAGCCCAGGATACGATCGAGACCGAAGCCACGCGCTGCGAGATGCCCTACGTCGTCGATCGCTGGCTGGGCGGCACGCTCACCAACTGGCGCACCATCAAAGAGCGCCTCGACGAGCTCGACCGCCTGGAGAAAATGGAAGCCTCCGGCGACTTCGGGCGCATCACCAAGAAGGAAGGCCTGATGCTGCGCCGGCGCATGGCGCGCCTCAACCAGCGCCTGGGCGGCCTGCGCCGTATGAATGGGCTGCCTTCGCTCATCTTCGTGGTTGATGTTTTCCGCGAAGCGACCTCCATCCACGAGGCCAATATCCTCGGCATCCCGGTCGTAGCGCTGGTGGATACCAACTGTGACCCGCGCGGTATCGATTACATCATCCCCTCCAACGACGACGCCATCCGCGCCATTCGCCTGCTGACCGGCAAGATGGCGGATGCGGTGGTCGAAGGGCGCGCGCTGCGCAAGGATCAGGAGCCGGCCGAGGAGGCTGCCCCCGAGCCGAAGGATGAGGAACTGCTCGGCGAGGCCACGCTGGCCAAGATGCGCGAGGGCGAAGCCTCGGCGGCGCCCGAGGAAGCCAAGTGAGCCCCGCCATGGAAATCAACACGGCCCAGGTCAAACAACTGCGTGAAGCCACCGGCGCCGGCGTGCTCGACTGCCGCAAGGCATTGCTCGAGACGCAGGGCGATTTCGATAAGGCGGTGGTATACCTGCGCGAGAAGGGATTGGCGGCCGCCGCCAAGCGCGCCGATCGTGAAGCGCGCCAGGGCGTGCTCGACCTTTACAGCCACGGCAGCGGGCGGGTGGGCGTGATGGTCGAAGTCAATTGCGAAACCGACTTTGTGGCGCGTACCGAGGAGTTCCGCCGCTTTGCCCACGAAGTGGCGCTGCAAGTTGCAGCGGCCAACCCGCGCTACGTCGACGTGACGGATGTGCCGGCCGAGGCACTGGAAGCCGAGCGTGCAAAAGCGCGCGAGCGAGCACGTGAAGAGGGCAAACCCGAAAACGTCTGGGATCGCATCGCCGAGGGTATGCTCGAGAAGTTCTACGCCGAGGCCTGCCTCTTGCGCCAGCCGTACGTGCGCGACGACAAGCGCACCGTCGGCGACCTGCTCAAGGAGGCCGTCACCACCACCAAAGAAAACATTCTCATCCGGCGCTTCACGCGCTGGGAGGTCGGAGAAACCGCCGAATAGCATGGCGCGGGTCAGCCGGAAGGCTGACCCGCTTTCTCATCGGCCGCGCACCGGGTAGGGCGCTAGGCGGCCGGCGGCAACCCTGGCGTTGAGGAGGAATGGATGACTCTGCAATTCGAACGCATCCTGCTCAAGCTGGGCGGCGAGGCATTGGCCGGGCCCGAGGGCACCGGCATCGATCCGGCCTGTGTCGACGACCTGGCCCTGCGCATCCGCGGCGTGCAAGAGTTGGGAGTGCAGGTGGGCGTGGTCATCGGCGCCGGCAACCTGTGGCGCGGCACGCGTGGCATGGCGCGAGGCATGGAACGCGCCACGGCCGACTACATGGGCATGGTGGCCACCGTCATCAACGCGCTGGCCCTGATGGACGCCCTCGAGCGCAACAAGGTCATCACGCGCGTTCAATCGGCGATTGAAATGCGAGCTGTAGCCGAGCCCTACATCCGCCGCCGCGCGATCCGCCACCTGGAGAAGGGGCGGGTGGTGATCTTCGGCGGGGGCACGGGCAACCCGTACTTCTCGACCGACACGGCGGCCGCGCTGCGCGCCATGGAAGTGGGCGCGGGCGTCCTGATCAAAGCCACCAAAGTGGATGGCGTCTATGACGCCGACCCCCAGCAGGTTCCCTCCGCCCAGCGCTTCGACCGCCTGACCTACATTGAAGCCCTCAACCGGCGCGTGGGCGTCATCGACAGCACCGCCATCTCGCTGTGCATGGACAACAACCTGCCCATCCTGGTGCTCGACTTGTGGCAGACGGGCAGCCTGGAACGAGCGGTGCGCGGCGAAAGCGTTGGCACGCGAATCGCCGCCGATTAAGGCCGGCGGCGCGGCTGCCCTGCGCCTCGGGCCGACCGCGTTGTGCACGCACCTGAGTGGTTTACCGGATTCGTCCTTTTGGGTTATCCTTGGAGAACGCGGAGGTCGCTTCGCGCGACTCCCGCGCCCATTCCTCAGGAGTTGCACATGGTCAAAGAGGCACTGTCCGAGGCTGAGGGGCGGATGAAAGGGGCGACCAAGACCCTCGAGGAGAGCCTGGCCACGTTGCGCACCGGGCGTGCCAGCCCGGCCCTCATCGAGAAACTGGAAGTGGAGTACTACGGTACACCCACCCCGCTCATGCAATTGGCGACCATTTCGGCGCCCGAACCGCGCCTGCTGACCATCAAGCCGTTCGATCCCGGCTCGCTCAAGAACATCGAGCGCGCCATCCTGGCCTCCGACCTGGGGCTGACCCCAGGCAATGACGGCAAGCTCATCCGCCTGATGATTCCCGCTCTCACCGAAGAGCGGCGCCGCGAATTAGTCAAGGCCACGCACCACCGGGCGGAGGAGGCGCGGGTAGCCGTACGTAACGTGCGGCGTGACGTGCACAACGACCTGCGTGAGTTCGAAAAAGAGAAGCTCATCTCTGAAGATGACCTCAAACGCGGCGAAGAAGACCTGCAGAAGATGACCGACAAGATGGTCGAGAAAGTGGACGACCTGGTGAAGCGCAAAGAAACGGAGATCATGGAGGTCTGAGGCGCGCCACGGCGGCGACGCCACGGACTCCACGGAGCGACCCTTGGGCACGACGACCCCCCGCGCGGAGACCCCCGGCACGCCGGTGCCGGAGGGGCTGCCGAGCAAGATCCCACAGCACGTCGCGATCATCATGGATGGCAATGGGCGCTGGGCCACCGCGCGCAACCTGCCACGCCTGGCCGGTCACCGCGCCGGCACCGAAAACCTGCGCCGCATCATCCAGGCGTGTGCGGAGTTCGGCATCCGCTATCTCACGCTGTACGCCTTCTCCACCGAGAATTGGGGCCGGCCGGAGGAAGAGGTGCAGGGGCTGCTGTCGATTATCGAGGACATGCTTGGCCGCGAGCTGAACGAGCTGCACCGCAATGGCGTGCAGCTGCGCCACATCGGGCGGCTGGAGGGCATCTCCCCCTTCTTGCAGCGCAAGGTGCGCGAAGCCATCGACCTGACCAAGGACAACAGCCGCCTGACGTTGAACGTAGCCTTCAATTACGGCGGGCGGGACGAGATCGTGCACGCTGTGCAGCGCATGATCGCCGAGGGCATACCGGCCGAGGCGGTCGACGAGAAGCTGGTGGGCCGGTACCTGTATACCGCTGGCACGCCGGACCCCGACCTGATCATCCGCACTTCAGGCGAGCTGCGCATCAGCAACTTCCTCATCTGGCAAGCCGCCTACTCCGAATGGTACATCACCCCGGTCTATTGGCCCGACTTCGGCAAAGAAGAATTGCGCCAGGCATTGTGGGAGTTCAGCCAGCGCGACCGGCGCTTCGGCCGCGTGGCTCCCTCCGCGGGTAGCTGACCGTATGCTGCCCGACCGCCTGGTGGTCGCCCTGTTGCTCCTGCCCATCGGACTGGGGCTCATCGCCTACGGCGGTGTGCCGCTATTGCTGATCATCTCCGTCTTGGTGGTGCTGGCTGCGCTCGAGTATGCCGACCTGTTCGCCCGCACCGGGCTGGCTCCCTCGCGCTGGCTGGTGGCCGGCGGGGCGCTCGCGCTGATCGTTGCCCGCCACTTCTTTGGCTTTGACCACATCGGCCTGATCCTCACGCTCATCATGCTGATCGCCGTGGCCTGGTACCTGCGCGCCTACGAGCGCGGCTCGGCGCATGCCGCCACCGACTTTGCCGTGACCCTCGCCGGGATCATCTACCTCGGATGGTTTGGCGCCTACTTCATGTCATTGCGCGCGCTGCCGGGCGGTGAGTGGTGGCTGCTGGTGGCGCTGACCGGGGTGTGGTTCGGCGACGCGGCGGCCTTCAGTATCGGCCGGCGTTTTGGGCGCCACCCCATGAGCCCCCGCCTGAGCCCGCGCAAAACGTGGGAGGGCTACGCCGCCTCGATCGTCGGCGGCGGGCTGGGCTCGGGGCTGCTCAGCCTGCTGTGGCAGATCGCCGCGCCCCCTGGCAGCGGCGTGGGGCTGGTGAGCGGCCTGTTCATTGGCTCGCTGCTGGGGGCATTGGGCACGCTCGGTGATCTGGCCGTCAGCATGCTCAAGCGCGAGGTGGGGGTCAAGGACTCGGGTACCCTGTTGCCCGGCCACGGCGGCGCGCTGGATCGTATTGACTCATGGATTGTCGGGGCGGCCATCGGTTACTACCTGGTGGTCGGACTGGTACCGCTCCTGCACTGAACGGATCGCCTCCGGTCTTTCGCCGGCCGAGGAAAGGCATCGCCGCGTCGAGCCGACGCGGCGATTTGATTCTCCAGCAGCGCAGGTTCTGCCGTATTCAGGGCAGCGCACCATCTAGCGTCGGCACGGCATCGTTGGTAAGAGCGAAATCGAGCGAAGGCAGATCGGCCGGGCCGGTCGCGCAGGCCGCGATCCCCTCCTGGCCGATGCACATCGAGAAGTCGCGCGTCGCCAGAGCCGTGATCAACTCGATCACCGCTGAGGCATCGGCGCCGATGAGGGTGAGCGTGGTCTGGCCTGCGTTGCGAGCGACGAGCATCAGCCCCACCGCGGAGGCATCCAGCGTGCGCCATCCCGGCAGTTGCAGTTCGCCGGTGACGAGCGGGTCGCCACCCGCGCCGGGCAAGCCGATCTCGAATCCGCCGACGAAGGGGGCCAACTCCTCTTTGTCGGCGTAGGTCGCCAGCACGATCCGGTTAGCCGAGGCCTCGGGGCTCTGGGCCATGGTCAGCGCCAAACCGGACTCGTCCAGGGTGGACTGCAGGGAGGACAGCGCGGTGATCAGGTCGGTCGACATGTCCAGATCGCCCAGCGCCTGGACCACGACGGGGCCAGAGAAGATGTACGGGAAGTCCGTCGGCGCACGCGAGGGCTCGCCTCCCAGAAGGAAGCTGGCCAGGTTGGAAATCCAGCGGGCGTTGTCGGCGACATGATCGTAGGGCGGCGAGAGAAAGCTCAGGTCGCCGACGGCCAGCACGCGTTCGTTGGCCGCCAGCACAGCCGCAGCCAGATCCCCGCCGCGGTCGGTCCGTGAGGAGAGCGTGTGCTCGTCTGCGGAAATGAGCGCGAGGCCGCTGGGCGAGGCGATCGAATGCGCGGCGTAGAAAGCCACGCGCCCGAGGTCCGCCGTGAGTGGCGAGGCCGCAAAGCGAGTGAGTAGCACGTTGCGGAAGTTACCTTCGTTCTCATTCAGGTTGTAGAGATAATCGTCGGCGACGGTGATCTCGAACGGCGCCAGCAGCGTGTTGGCGGCGGACGAGTCGTCGAGGGTCGTGCTCGTATCGGAGTAGTAGCTGTCGTACTGCGGCGACCCGCGTGTCGGGTCGGTGAGCACCAGCACCCGCCCGCCGCGCCCGACGAAGGCTTCCACGCGCTGCACCTCGTCGCGCATGAACGGCGCGCTGGGCGCGGCCACGACCAAGGCGGTGGCCGCGCCCAGCCGGGTGGCCAGGCTTCCGGAGTCGTTGGCGGTCAGGAATTCCACTTGCCCGCCGTGCGTGCTCACTGCGCGCACGAGCGGTTCGAGTTCGGCGGCCAGGAAGTTGTTGGCGTGCGATTGATCGATGAGCACATGTGCACCTGGCGACGCGCTGCGCGCAGCGGGTGCCTCGGCGGTGGAGAGCGGCGGCAGTGGCACCGTGAACGAGGCATACTCCGGTGTGGCCACCGGCGAACCGCGCCAATAGACGCCTTGATAGAACCACAACCCGCGCACGAGAGCGGGCACGATCAGCAGGGCCAGACCAAGCAGCGTGAGTCGGCGGGTCATGGCTGCCTCCCCTCTGCCGGTGGAACGTAAAGCAAAAAGAGGCCGGCCTCGAGCGGGTAGGCCGTGGCGCGTCCATCCTCGGCCATATAGAAGAAGGGCACGAGCGTAGCCGCCGGCAGCCCGGCCAGTTCGCGCAGGTCGGCCACGGCGTAGTGCGCGATGTGGGCCATGCGCGCGGCGTGGGCGATGGCTGGCGATAGGCCGCCCAAGGCATCCACCAGCCCGAGGCGCAAGGCATCACTGCCCAGATAGATCTCGCCGCGGGCGATCTCCTCGGTGGTGAGGTTCAGCCGTGCCCCACGCCCCAGGCTGACCGCCTGAATGAACCCCGCTTTGACGGCCTCCAACTGACGCAGGAAGGAATCACGCGGACCGCCAAACAGTTTGTACGGGCCGGTCGAGGCGACGTCTTCAAGGACCGCCGGCCGTGGCGGCAGGCTGCCGATGACGCCCACGTTGCCCACCTGAGAGGTGGGCATGGCGAAGATATAGTCGCTGCCCACGGCCAGGTAGTAGGCCCCGCTGGCGGCCATGGTGCCGATGGTGCTGACCACCGGTTTGGCGGCCCGCAGGCGCGCCAGCTCGAGATACACGGCTTCGGTGTCGGCCACGGTGCCGCCCGGGCTGTCGATCACCAAGACCACCGCGCGCACCCGCGGGTTGCTGCGGGCTTCGTCGATCTGGGCGATCACTTCGCGTGCGCTTACCGCCTCGATCGGAGTATTGACATAGATGGTCCCAACCACCGGGCGCGGGATGAGCAAAGCCAGGACTATGCCGGCGGCCAGGAGCAAGGCCAGCCAGACCCAGCGCCAAGCGGACCCCAGCGCAGGAAGCTTCCAAGCCCTCATGTTCATAGGTCCTCCGTTTGCCCTGAGAGACCTCGCGCGGTATACGGGGGCCTTGCCATGCGAGCGCAGGGCCCTCTCATCCGGACTGCACGCAAGAGGTTGGGAGGGTGGAATGCAGAGCGAGTGCGGTCACCCCCTGGGTGCAGGGCAGATGCGCAGGCGCCTCCCGTTGGGCAGGTTGAGCGGGAAGGGGATCTAGCCCAACTCAACGCGCGCGGGAGGCGCCGTATGTGCCGGAGAGCGAAACGTCCAGGGGTCGACTCTTAGAAGCAGCCGACTCCCAGCCAGGCGCAATACAGATTATTGGAGTCGATGTACCAGCCGATGCCGACGGCCACCACGCACGCCAGGAGAAGCAAGCAGCCGCACCCGATCCACAGCATCCGCCTTCCCCCGCCTTTCTTCTCGACGGGCGGGGCGGCCGACGCCATCGGCGGAGGAACAGGGGCAGCCTGGGGTGCGGCCGCGGCTGTGCGGGGCGCCGGTGGAACTTTGGCGGAGGCGGCGACCACGGTGGCCGCCACGCCCTCGGTCTCGACGCCCAGAACGATGCTTTCGCCCAGCGTGAGTTCATCGCCCGCGGAGATGGCGCGCGGGGCGGTGATGCGCTGCTTGTTGACGAAGGTGCCGTTGGTCGAGCCCAAATCCTCGATGATTACGCCGCCTGGCTTGGTAACCAGCCGTGCGTGGGCGCGAGACACCTCGGGATCGGCAATGACGATATCGGCCGAGGCCTCCCGCCCGATGGTGGCAATTTCCTTGTTCAGTTCGAACACCTTGCCTGGCGTGGGGCCGCTGCGCATGACCAAGCGCAATTGTCCGCTGGACATATTCTCCTCCTCGTCGACGCGTGCGGCGAGTGTAATTCCACTCGGGGTGGGTGTCAAATGGAATTGCAGGCCGAGTCCGGTCTGCCGGCGGGCGGCAGCCCGCCGGCCTCGCTTGACAGGTGACAGGGATCAGAGATAATTACCGCCACGAATGGCTGTGACGGAGGAAAGTACGCGGCGCTATGCCGACAGGGAGGCTGTGGCCACGACTGCAAGCCCAGCCCGGATCGACGCCGCCGAAGTTCCCTCCTGAGCTGCCCAGGTGAACCCTCGCGATGGCCGAACCCCTCGTGACCACGCGAACAGTAGCTTGGGCCGCATCCTTCCCGTTAGCGAAGGAGCCCCTCGCCGCTCACCGGCGGCGGGCAATGAGCGAGCCCTACGGCGCTCTCTTTGCACCGGCCGGGCTCATCAGGGTGGTACCGCGGGCCATGTCCCGTCCCTGAGCGGACGGGACATTTCGTTTTAAGGAGGCCGGATGGCTGAACCGATTGAGGCGATGCGGGAGGCTGCGCTGCGCGCGCTGGACGAAGTGCGCTCGAGCGAGAGCCTGGCGGCATGGCGCGTGGCGCACCTGGGCCGTCATTCCCCGCTGATGAACTTCCTGGGCGATCTCGGCTCGCTGTCTGCATCCGAACGTCCGGCCGCCGGCCGCGCTGCCAACCAGGCAAAGCAAGCCCTGGAAGCTGCGCTCTCGGTCAAGGAGGAGGCGTTGCGGGCCCAGAACCTCGAGCGCGCACTGGCCTCCGAGAAGCTCGACCTCACCCTGCCCGGGCGGCCCCCGCAGCGCGGCCGTCTGCATCCCTCGTCGCAGGTGCTGCGCCGAATTCTGGCGATTTGGTCCGAGATGGGATTCCAGGTCTACCGCAGCCGCGAGGTGGAGAGCGATGAATTCAACTTCCAGCTGCTGAATTTCCCGCCCCATCATCCCGCGCGCGACATGCAGGATACCTTCTATACCACGCGCCCTGGGGTCATCTTGCGCACGCATACTTCGCCCGGGCAGGTGCGCGTGATGCGCGAACGCTGCCCCGAGCCGATTCGCGTGGTCCTGCCCGGCATGTGCTTCCGCTACGAGCAGGTGACGGCACGCGCCGAAGCGCAGTTCTATCAGGTGGAGGGCCTGGCGGTAGGGGCGGGCATCACCCTGGCCAACCTCAAGGCGACTCTCGCCGACTTTGCGCGGCGCATGTTTGGCGCCTCGGTGCGCGTGCGCTTCCGCGCCGATTACTTCCCCTTCACCGAACCGAGCGCGGAGATGGACATCGAGTGTTTCATCTGCGGCGGAAGCGGCTGCCCGGTGTGCAAGCGCAGCGGCTGGCTTGAAATCCTGGGCGCAGGAATGGTCCACCCGATCGTTCTACACAACGGCGGATATGATCCGCGACGTTACTCCGGCTTCGCTTTCGGAATGGGCCCGGAACGCATCGCCATGCTGCGTCATGGCATCACCGATATTCGCGCCTTCTGGGCTAATGACCCGCGCTTTCTCGAACAGTTCTGAACCGGCGAACAGGGCGCGGCAACGGCGCGCCGGAGGTGGATCATGGAAGTACCCCTTTCGTGGCTGAAGGACTATGTGCGATTGACGCTCGAGCCGGAGGCATTGGCCGCCCGCCTCACGTTCGCCGGCCTGGAGGTTGAGAACATTACCAGTGTCGGGCTGCCTGCGCTTCCGGGGCGCGGGAGCGACGGGCTGGCCTGGGATCCTGAGAAGATCGTGGTGGGCGAGGTGCGGGAGGTTATGCCGCACCCCAACGCCGACCGGCTTGTACTGTGCCGCCTGTTCGACGGGTTGACCGAGCACACCGTGCTCACCGGCGCATCGAACCTGTTCCCGTACAAAGGCCTGGGGCCGCTGGCCCAGCCGCTCAAGGTGGCCTACGCACGCGAGGGTGCGACGCTTTACGACGGGCATGCGCCGGGGCGGGTGCTCACCACCCTCAAGCGCATGAAGATCCGCGGCGTCGAATCGTCGTCGATGATTTGTTCAGAGAAAGAACTTGGCCTTTCCGAGGAGCACGAAGGGGTGATGATCCTCGAGGCGGATGCCCCTACGGGTGCGCCGCTGGTGGGAGTTCTAGGTGACCACGTCTTCAGCGTGAAGATCAACCCTAATATGGCGCGCGCGGCAAGCCTGATCGGCATCGCGCGCGAGGTGGCTGCGCTCACCGGGCAGAAGCTGCGCCAGCCCTCCTACACGCTGCGCGGCAGCGGCAAG
This sequence comes from Anaerolineae bacterium, assembly GCA_041479415.1. GTDB lineage: Bacteria > Chloroflexota > Anaerolineae > Anaerolineales > RBG-16-64-43 > RBG-16-64-43. The sequence goes on along the minus strand of JBGOXY010000001.1, from coordinate 19,653 downwards.
CCCTTGCGCGGTTGGCTACGCATCGAGATGCGCCGGCCCGACCTCAACCCGCGCTTCACCGCGGCGCTCATTCGCGAGGTGAAGATCGGGCCCAGCCCGGAGTGGATGCAGCGCCGCTTGCGCCGGGCGGGCATGCGCCCGATCAACAACGTGGTCGACATCACCAACTACGTGATGCTCGAAACTGGACAGCCGCTGCACGCCTTCGACTGGGAAGTGCTCACGCGGCGGGCCGGCGCCGGGCCGGTGGTCATCCATACCCGCTTGGCCGAGGCCGGCGAGCGGTTGACCACCCTCGACGGTGTCGAGCGCACGCTTGAGGATTACATGATCCTGGTATGCGACAGCCGCGGTGCGCTCTCGATCGCCGGGGTGATGGGCGGCGCGGAATCGGAGGTGACCCAGGGCACAACCTCGATTCTGCTGGAAGGCGCCGCGTGGGATTTCATCAGCATCCGCCGAGCGGTCCAGGCGTTGCGCTTGCCCTCGGAGGCCTCGTACCGGTTCTCGCGAGGCGTCCACCCGGCCATGACGGTGCGCGCTGTGGCGCGCGCGGCCTCGCTCATGGCGAAGGAGTGCCTGGGGGTTGTGGCACGCGACGTGGTGGACGCTTACCCGCGCAAAGCCCCGCGGGTGACCGTCGACTTGCCGCTGGCACGGGTGGCGGCGCTGCTCGGCACACCCATCGCGGAACGCGAGATTGTGCGCATCCTTGAACGGTTGGAGTTTAGGGTTGATGTGCGCGCGGCCGCGCCTGCCGGGCGAGGTCGTCGGAGCTCGCAGACCAGAGCACCCCGCGTGCTGCGCGTGAGCGTGCCGGATCACCGCCTCGACATCGGGCCGGGCGTGATCGGCCAGGCCGATCTGATCGAAGAAATCGCACGGGTATACGGCTATGAGCGCATCCCGGAGGCGCAACTTGCCACCCTCCTGCCACCCCAGCGTGATAACCCCGGCCTCGAACGCGAGGAGGCGGTGCGCGACCTGCTGGTCCAGGCCGGCTTGCAGGAGGTGATCACCTACCGCTTCACCTCGCCCGAGCGCGAGGCGCAGCTCGACCCGGCCGGGGCGGCGCTGGCACGCTCGCAGTACGTGCAAATTGCCAACCCCATTGGCCCGGACCGCAGTGTGCTGCGGCGGTCGTTGCTCTCAAGTGTGATGGAAGTGGCCGCGCGGCAGGCGGGGCAGCGGCCGCGCGTGGCGGCCTTCGAGATCGGCCCCGAGTTCCATCCCACGGGCGAGGGCTTGCCCGAGGAGCCGCTGCGCATAGCCATCGTGCTCAGTGGTCTGCGCGAGCCCGCGCACTGGTCGAGCCCGGCGGCGGCGCCCATGGACTTCTACGACCTGAAGGGCATTCTCGAGGTGTTGACCCAAGGACTGCATGTGGGAGAAACGACCCTGGCCGAGACACCTCACCCGTCATTCCATCCGGGGAAATGCGCTAGCCTCTCGGCCGGGGGGCGCGCGATGGGCGTGCTGGGCGAGCTGCATCCGGCGGTGGCGCAGCGCTTCGGTTTCGCCCAGCCGGTGCTGGCGGCTGACCTCGACTTGCAGGCGCTGCTCGACGGCATCCCCCCGCGCTTCACCGTGACTGCCATCCCGGGCGTCCCGCCGGTGTTGGAGGACGTGGCTTTGATCGTCGCCGAGGAGGTGCCGGCCGGGCGTGTGATGGAAGTGATGCACACGGCGGGCGGGCCGCTGCTGCGCGAGGTGCGACTGTTCGATGTCTATCGCGGAGCGCAAGCCGGCGAAGGCAAGAAAAGCCTGGCCTTCTCCCTCACCTATCAGGCCGAGGACCGCACGCTGACCGACGGCGAGGTGGCTCAGCTTCGGCTGGGCATCATCCACGCGCTTGAGGAGCAACTTGGCGCACGGATCCGCAGCGGCGCCTGACCGTGAGAAGTTAACTCAACGGCCCGTCCAATTGGACGGGCCGTTTTTGGTTCTGGGAATGCGTTCGGTTGCCTAGCGGACGGGAATGACGTTCGCTGCCTGCAATCCCTTGGGGCCGTTCTCAATCGAGAACTCCACCTGCTGGCCTTCCTCCAACTTCTTGTAGCCATCCATTTGAATGGCCGAGAAGTGGACGAAGACATCCTCGCCACCCTCGCGGGCAATGAAGCCATAGCCCTTGGTGGCATTGAACCACTTGACGGTTCCGACGATTCGTTCAGTCATGCCCGTGCCTCCTGTTGCCGGGAAAGAAAAGTGGGTCCTAGGGCGCAGCCAGCGGTGGAGAGGAACAGAAAATGCCGCTCCGAGTGTTGCTAGAGCGGCGGTCCTGCCTTCCGAGCTAATACCGCGTCCCACACATTCAAAATCGTAGCACAACCTCGGCGGTGAGTCAAGTCGGAGACGCCATTTTCTGACCGGATGAGGCGCCTTTCGAGGTCGCAGCGCAACTCCCCCTCGATGGTACATCTGTCTATGAGGTGCCGTGCCGAGAACTCCTTGGCTGAGGGGGGAGCGGGTATGCCCGGCCGGCCGCGTTGGCCCTTCAATTGGCACAGGTCGACCTTCGATCGAGTGCAGGCCCAAGCCGCGGACGACCCCGGTGAGTGGGTGGAATGGTCGGGGGATCGGGGTGCACCCCGCTCAGGAGCCGGAGAAAGCCCCGCTGCTGCGCGTGCGCAGGAAGTCTCGCCCGATCGGCGCGCGGTGGACCTTGCCGTTGAGCCACTCGAGCCGGGCATATTCGAAATCCTGGCCGAGGACGCCGCGGGCATCCATTTCCACCTCGGTGAGAGGGAAGCCCAGCCGCACGCGCCCCAACTCGCGATACGTCGTGCGGAACTGGTAGCACACGTTGTAGCCGGTCTCCTCAAAGTAGTCGCAGCCCGAGTCGCTCACGGCGGGCACGGGCGGCTGTTGGCGGCCCATCAGAGTGGTGATGCTGGCCAGGAAGGCGTGGTCGCCTTCGGGTTCCATGGCCAGCGCGCCGTATTCGAAAACTTGCAGCGTGAGGCCGAGGTCCTGGTCGACGAAGGCGGCTGAGAGCGGCAAACCGAGCCACACCTCGCCTCCTGCAGCCCGATAGGCAATGAGGAACTCGCCTGCCACGGCCAGACCGTTCGAGAAAACCAGTGCGCTGGGTGTTGCGCTGGGCACCCCGGGCGGGTTCGGCGACGGCGTGGAGGCCATGGCCGGAGCGGTGGCCGTGAGCGTGTGCAACGGCGCCAGGCTGGCCGTGGCGCGAGGCGGCGAGGTGGGTGTGAACGCGACGGGCGGTTCAAGGAGTGCGGCATCGTACCCGCGCGCGGCAAAGAAGGAGGCGCCAATGGGCTGGCGCGCGACCTGGCCGCCGACGGCATGCAGCCGCGCGAATTCGAAATCTTGGGTGAGCCCGCCATCGTTCTCAACCCACTCTTCGGAGATGGGCAGCCCGAGACGTGCGCGGTCGGATGTTTCCCAGAACAGGCGCAGGCCGTGGCACAGGTTGTGACCGGTTTCCGCAAAGAAGGTGCAGCCGCTGTCTGGGCTGGCCGCGGCCGGCGCCGTTTGCCGCCCGAGGATGACATTGGCACGCAGTGGGAAGACACTCTCGTCGGAGGGATCCTGGGCGAGCACACCCAACTCGAAAACTTGCAGCACCCAGCCGAGGTCGTGGTCGAGAATCAACTGGCTGATGGGCTGCCCCAACCAGGCGAGACCGCCCGAGGAATCGAACCCGGTCAGGAAGGCGCCTTGGATGCGATGACCGTTGTCGAACGCCCGGCTGGGCACAGCCGGGGCGGGAGCCGTGCCGCTGGCGGGCGGTGTCACTTGAACCGCGGGCAAGGCGGAGCACGCGCCGAGCCAAAGGGCGGCGACGAGCTGCAGGCTGAGGCGTATGGCGTGAGAGCGAAGGGTGGCAGGCTTCATAAAAAGAAGGAAACGCGGCGCACGTGTGCCGCGCGCCACGAGGAGTATAAGGCGTGCGCTACAGGCCGGCAAGCGCGCCAGGCTCGGAGGGCGCGCCGCGGCCTCACCGCTCGCCGCGCCTCAGGCGGGCATACGAATCGTATCGGCGCGGATCGATGCCTCCGCTCTCGGCCGCCCGGCGCACGGCACACCCCGGTTCAGAGAGATGCGAGCAGTCGTTGAATTGGCACTGGTCCACCAGTGGGCGGATTTCGGGGAAGTATGCGTCGAGTTCCTCGGGTTCGATATCCCACAAGCCCATCGCGCGCACGCCCGGCGTGTCGGCCACAAACCCACCCTGCGCAAGCGGCAGGATCTCCGGGACGACCGTCGTGTGACGGCCTTTGCTCGTGGCACGGCTGACCCGGCGCACGCTGAGCCCCAGCCCGGGTTGCACTGCATTGAGCAGGCTGGTCTTGCCGACTCCGGACGGCCCGGACAGAACCGAAAGCTTCCCCTGCAGGGCGGCGCGCAATTCAGCGACGCCCTCACCGGTCTCAGCGGAGGTGTAGAGCACCTCGTAGCCGATAGGTGGATACAAATCGAAGAGTGCTCGAGCGGCCGCCGGCCCGACCAGGTCGATCTTGTTTGCGCAAATGCGGGCCGGCAGGTTGGTGCGTTCGGCCGCCACCAGAAAGCGGTCGAGCATACGCAGGTGGGGCGCCGGCTGTGCGCAGGCGAATACGAACAGCACCTGATCGGGGTTGGCCACCAGCACCTGCTCGACCGAGGCCTGGCGGTCATCGGCCCGCGGGGCGCGGCGAGAGAGAACACGCGCGCGTGGGAGCACCTGGCAGATTTGTCCACTGCCATCTTCGGCCAGGTCGATCAGCACGCGATCGCCCACCGCCGCCAGATCGGTCGCGCGGCGATGTTGTTTGAGCCTGCCGCGCAGCTGGCATATGGTCATTCCGCCGGCCCACTGCACGGTGAAGAATCCAGATTGGGCCTTGATGATTTGTCCGGGGTGCAGCGTGGGTGTCGACATGCCGGTGGAGGCCGATGGCGAGCGCGGCTTAGGGTTCGGGGGTGACGGTCTCGCCGGGGCCGCCCGTCGGCGTTGCGGTCAGGCCGATCTCCGCCTCCCAAGGGTACTTCGTCAGCGGCTTGCCGAAGAAGTAGATCTCCAGCACGCGGCGGAAGATGGGGGCGGCGATCTGTGAACCCTCGCCCTGGTTCTCGGCGATGACCACCATGGCGACGTCGGGTTTGTCGGGGCGGTTGTCGTAGGTGTACCCGGTAAACCAGGCATGCGGCGCGCCGCGCGGGTCTTCTGCGGTGCCGGTCTTGCCGGCCACCTTGACCTCCAGACCGAGGAAGCGGAAGCGGGCGGTGCCGTTCTCGTCGGAGACCACGCCCTGCATGGCCTGCTGGACCGTGGCCAGGTTTTCTGCACTCAGCGGCAGTTGACCGCGCGTCTCAGGTGTGAAGGTGTAGAGCGGGTCGCCAATCGGCGGTTGAATGTGGTGGATGAGTTGAGGGCGATACAAGGTGCCGCCGTTGCCAACCGCTGCGACGAAGTCGGCGACCTGCAGCGGCGTGACGAGCACCCGCCCCTGGCCGATGGCCGAGTTGACCGCATCCCCGGCCAGCCAGTCTTCGCCGAGCGTTTCCTTCTTCCAGGCTGGGTCAGGGATCAACCCGGCCTCTTCCGGCAGCACCTCGAGGCCGGTGGCCTTGCCGAGCCCGAAGCCGCGGGCCATGTTCGGCACCAGCCATTGGTCTTTGGTGTACAGGTCGAGCCCGATGTGCCAGAAGAACGGATCGCAGGATTGGATCAGCCCGTGAACCAGGTCGATCACCCCGTGGGGCGGCCGCCCCCACGAGACTGTCCAATCGGTGAGAACCACTCCCGGTATTTCGCGGAAGTAGCCGGTGCAGCGATAGCTTGTATCCGGTGTGTAGTACCCGGATTCGAGCGCCGCCGACAGGGTGACGATCTTGAAAACCGAGCCGAGCGGGTATTGGCCCTGCGTGGCGCGATTGAGCAGCGGGATGCGCGGGTCGCTGAGGATCTGTGGCAGAAGATACTCGCTGTTGTAATTGCCTGGATCGAACAGGTTGTTGTCGAAGCCGGGGCTCGAGACCATGGCCAGGACTTCACCGGTATCGCGCTGGAGCAAGACGATCGCGCCGGGGAGTGCGCCCAGCCCGAAGCGTTCGACCTTGGTTTGCAGGTCTCGATCGAGGGTGGTGTATATGGAGGCGGCGGGTTGCAGCGGGCTTTCGGCCAGGGTGGCCACCACCTGACCCGTCGGCGCCACAACCAGCAGCCGCCCGCCGTGCTTGCCGGCCAGGAACGGCTCGCCCCAGGCCTCGACCCCCATCACGCCCACCTTCTCATCGCCGCGATAGCCGCGCGCCTGATACGCCTGCAGTTGTTCCTCGGGCACCTGCGAGATGAAGCCGACCACGTGCGAAGCGCTGCCGCCGCCGTAGTAGTAACGCGAGTGTGAGGTGCGCATCACCAGACCGCCCAGCGTGGTGAGCGCCTCGTAGCGATTCTTAACCTCGTCGAGCGAGGCAATGCCCACGGGCACGTACCAATCGGGCGGTGCGTCGGCATAGAGCGAGCGGATCACTTGCGGATGCAAGTTGAGCAGCGTACTGAGCTCCTCCAAGAGACGAGCCTCATCAGTGATCTGCCCCGGGATGACGCCGAGCGAAGCCGAGTCGGTCTCGTAGGCCAGGGCTTTGCCGTTGCGGTCATATATGTTGCCGCGCGCCGGGATGGTCTGTTCCATCAACAGCGAGTTGCCGCCGCGGAGTTCGGGCAGGATCAGGGTCTCGTCCCAGGCCACCTTCCATTGGCCTTGTTCCAGCCGCAACGGCATGGAGACTTGGCGCACCAGGTCGCCCACAACGGCCGTATGCAGGGTCAGGCTGAAGCTGACCTCGGCCGTCTGAGTGCTGACCCGCGCGCCGTGGGTCTGGTAATCGAGCCCGCTGAGCGTGGCCGCGGCGGCCACCTCCTGGTAGCGCTCGCGGAAGGCGTCGACCGTCATGGCATCGCGGCTCAGCGTGGAGAGGCCGGCATACATCGCGTCGTAGTCGCCGCGCTGCCACGCACCGAGGAACGTGCCTGCGGCCAACTCGGGGTCGGGAGCAGGAGTCACCAGGACCTGGGGCGAGGGCAACGGCGTGCCCGTCGCCTGCCCTGCGCCCGAGCAGGCCACCAACACCGCCAGAAAGGGGAGGATCGCAGCCAGCCTCCAATAAGGAAGGGAACGCGAAGGGACCATCAGCCTTTAGCTGGCAGGGCCTGGAGCCGTGCCACAAGTCTCAATGGTTGGTGCGAAGATGAAGCGTGGTCAAAAGTGCCCAATGACACTGCACAGGCCGAACCCAGGGCGCCGTCACATGTTTCTGGAAGCGCCGGCAGCGCCCAGCCGGTCGCCTCGATCAGCATCCGCTGCACCATGCACAATGGAAGCCCCATCACATTGGCATAGCAGCCCTCGAGAGAGGCTACCGGATGGAACGCTTCGTGCTGAATGGCGTAGGCACCGGCCTTGTCCATCGCGTCGCCGCTTTCAAGGTAGGCCAGCAGCTCGGGCTCACTGTAAGCACGCATGCGGACCCAGGTACGGTATGTCTCCGTGCGCTGGGTGAAGGTGAGGGCGTTGAGCAGGGTGACTCCCGACACCGCCTCGTGTGCCGTATCGCGCAAGCGCGTCAGGTACTCACGTGCCTGCGCGCGATCCGCCGGTTTGCCGAGCATCTCGCCGTTGTGGACGACAACCGTATCGGCTGCGAGAATCCAGGCGGGCGATTCTCCCACGAGGCAGGCCACGGCGTGCGCCTTCTTCTGGCTCAAGCGGCATGTCAGGCCATCGGCGGTTTCGCCCTCGCGCGGTCGCTCATCAATAGGGGCGGTCAGCACATCGAAAGGAAGGCCGAGCAATGCCACGAGTTCCCGCCGGCGAGGAGAAGCGGAGGCGAGAATCAGACGGGGCGTTTGATCGCCGGGCGATTGAGCAGCGCGGGTAATGGGTGCTCCTTACGGCCGCGGCCCGGAGCGGCGCATGGCTCGTGCCCCAATCCGCTCCAGGAGATGGGTGCCGCCGCCGATCAGCGCCGGCAGCACGACGCCCAGAGAACAGGTGAGCAGCAATTGTAACAAACCCAGAAAGGCCAAGAAGGCGAAGAGGAAATCGGGCAGCGTCCAGGTGAGCCGCAATCCAAAATCCCAGAAACCCGGGAGGAGCAGCGGCAGAATCATCGCGGCCGCCAGCAGCGTGTAGAGGTGCAGACGTTGCGCAACAAACATCCCGCGCTCGCCGCGCCGCCACGCCTGCCAGGTGACGAGAGCGGCTCCCAGCAGGTACCCGGCCAGGCCGTTGACACCGGCGGCGGTCAGAATCCCTGTTTGGCTTTCCACGCTGCTCAACGAGTAGGTTCGCTGCTCAATCAGGACATACAAAACATGGAAGAGCACGACCGCCGACAGTGCGGACAGCGCGAGCGGGGCGAGGGCGCGGCGTGCGCGAAGTGCGGCGGCGGTGAGCAGGGCTAGCACCGCCACGGAAATCACCGCGCGCGGCAGGCGTTCGTCGGCGAGGCGGGCTTCCCGGGCGCGCTGCATGACGGTCTGCGCCTCGGCCACCGGGTCCGCCGCTTCAGCGATGCTTGCGGTTGATCCAGGTTGGCCGATGGCCGTCAGGTAAGCCTGGGCGAGTGCGGTCTGTTGTTGCGTGAGCGCTGATACGGATTGTGGCGAAACGATGAGGATCGGCAGGATGTGACCCTGGTTGGCCGAGGGCAAGGGCACGCCGAGCAGCGCGGCCATGGTCGGGGCGACGTCGGCCATGGCGATTGTGCCCAGGTCGCCGGGTCTCACGCCAGCGCCGGCTACGACGAAGACCGTGGTTAGGGCCTCGAGATCCTGCCCGCCGTGCCCGCCACGATCGATCTGCCCGTGATCGCCGACGACCAGCAGCGTGTCGCGCGTCAAATCGAGCTGCGAGATAATCGAATGCAACATTCCATCCACACGTGCTGCCGCTTCGGCCCAGTGTGGATCGCGTGGGCCGCCTTCATGATGGCCGGCGTAATCGACCTGGTCGAGATGAATGAGGATGAGACGGGCGTCTCGAGCGGCCAGCCAGGGCAGGGCGGCCTCAAGGACGGTCACATCGGCGGCGTGGTCTTCCCCTGCGGTGAAGAACCCCGCGTCCCGCTCAGCGACGGGAATCATTCGCTCGAACCAGTTGAAGCCCGAGACGGCGGTTGTCAAACCGGCGCGATGGCTCACGCTGAACAGCGTTTCGGCGGGTAGCGGCGAAAGCTCGTCGTAGGCGAGGTTGAGTAAGGGCGCCCCGCTGATCTCGGGGTAGGCGCCGCTGAGAAGCACGGCCCACATGGGCTCGGAGTACGAAGGTGGGCGGGCGAGCATTTCGGCCGAGGCACCGTTGGCGCGCAACTCGGCCAGAGTCGGCATGAGGTGCGCGTCGAGCGAGGTGTCGTAACGCAGCGCGTCGACAAGTACGATCACCAGGCGCTCGGTCTGCGCCTCGCCCACCGCGGCGGCCTGCGGCAGAACCTCGGCACGGAAGGGCGAGCGGAAGGTCGACATCGAATTCATCAGGCCGGCCAAAGCCAGCCCGCTCAACCCGGCCAGGACCAGAAACCCGAATGATCTGAGGGCCAACACTCGATAGCGGCGCATCAATACCTCCGGGCGGTCATTCTAGCATGTGTGCCCGGCGGGCCTTGTGGGGCGCGCCCGGCCGGGCTAGAATCCTCGGCACGGGTCGTACCCAGCGAGACGGGATCTCATCTAGGATACTGAGCGGGACAACGATGCTCGACGTAGAAATCTTCACCCTGTTCCCCGGAATGTTTGAAAGCCCGCTGCGCGAGAGCATTCTCGGCCGCGCGCTGACTCGCGGCTTGCTGCGCGTCAGGCTTCATAATATTCGCGACTATGCCACCGACCGGCATCAAGTGACCGACGACACGCCTTATGGCGGCGGAGGTGGCATGGTCATGAAGCCCGAGCCGATCTTCGCGGCCGTCGAGGCGGCGCTGGGCGATCCGCCGCGCCTGCCGGTCATTCTGCTTTCGCCTCAAGGGGGCCTGTTCACCCAGGAGCGCGCCTGGCAGCTGGCCCAAGCCCCCGGCTTCGCGTTGTTGTGCGGCCGCTATGAGGGCGTGGATGAGCGCGTACGCGAGCATCTGGCAACCGAGGAGCTCTCAGTCGGCGACTACGTGTTGAGCGGCGGGGAGCTCGCAGCCATGGTCGTGGTCGAAGCGGTGACGCGCCTGTTGCCGGGTGCCATCGGGGATGAAGACGGCGCGCTCGACGACAGCCTGTCGAGCGGGCTGCTCGAGTATCCCCACTATACGCGACCGGCGGATTATCGCGGATGGCGCGTGCCGGACGTGTTGGCCTCCGGGCATCACGCGGAAATCGCTCGCTGGCGGCGAGAGCAGGCGCTGTACCGCACCTGGCAGCGCCGACCCGACCTGCTGGCCAAGGCCGCCCTCACGCCGCGCGAGCGCGCGCTCGTCGACGAGTGGCAAGCGCGGCACATGGCGCACGAAAAACCGACCGAGAACGGGGACGACAACCCTCTCGCTTGAGATCCGCGCCGACGAGGACGCGCCGCTTGAGATCGTGTAACGAGTTTGTACTCATGCGGGTTGACCGGTACCGGTCGAAATTACCCGAATAGGCCACCTGGCCGTCTTGACCCTCATGTAGCCCTGTGCTATAGTCCAGTCGTTCAGCCCTCATCGGTCAGTCTTCATCGCTCGGAGCAGATGTGCGGCGCACTTTTTCGGCTGGCTCGTTGGGTGTGGGTCCAGTCGCCCTGAGAAACCCCAGCGCATCACCCGCTCGCGCAATCCGCGCGGTGATCTCTCTCGTGTTCACGGCGCTCTTCCTCTTCGCCTGCACTGGCGGCGGCACGCCTTTGCCGCCCCTGGCTTCGCCCTCCCCCAACCCAACCGCCTCTCCGATCCCTGCACCGCCCACCACGCTGATGGTGTGCCTCGGCGCGGAACCGCAAAGCCTGTACCTCAACAGCGGCAATGACCTGGCGATGCGCACCGTGTTGGAGGCGATCTACGACGGCCCGATCGACAGCAACGGATTCGGCTATCAGCCGGTGATCCTCGCAAGCCTGCCGTCAATCGAAAACAAAGGGGCGGTCGTGGCGCCCGTAACGGTCCGCGAGGGCGACCGCGTCTTGAACAACACCGGCGTGCCTGTCACCCTGGCGATCGGAGAAACGATTCGCCCGGCCGGATGCCGCGATGCGTCATGCGCGACGACGTATTCCGGCGGCGACGTGACGATGGATCAATTGACGGCAAACTTCGACCTGCGTCAAGGCATTACCTGGTCGGATGGAGTGCCGCTCACCGCCGACGACTCGCTCTTCGCCTTCGAAGTTGCCTCCAGCCCCGACACCCCGCTCTCTCCCTATGAACGGGATCGCCTCGACCGCACTCTGAGCTACAAGGTGCTGGATTCGTTGACGGTGCAATGGGTGGGGGTGCCCGGCTGGCTCGACCCCGCTTATATGTTGCGGTTCCAGACCCCACTGCCGCGCCACGCCTACGGTGGAATCGCGCCCAAGGATCTGCTCGTGTCGGAGCCGGCCACACGCCGGCCGTTGGGGTGGGGCGCGTACGTCATCGAGGAATGGCAGCCTGGCCGTTACATTGCGTTGACCAAGAACACTCACTACTGGCGCGCCGATGAAGGTCTGCCCTACTTCGACGAGATGACCTTTCGATTCATCGGGGCGGATGCCGATGGAGGCGTGGCGGCGCTCCTGGCGGGTGAATGTGATGTGGTGGACCAGAGCGTAGCGCTCGATGACCGCTTGCCCTTACTCATGGCTTTGCGCGACCGCGGTGTGATCACGCTTTCGTATACGCCCGGCACCGCCTGGGAACACATTGATTTCAATTTGCAGCCGGTGACTCCTTATGTCTACCAGCATCCGCCGCTCCTTGCGGAACCGCAGTTGCGGCAGGCGCTGGCCTTGTGCACCGACCGCACGGCGCTGGTTGAGGCGCTGTTCCACGGGGCGACGCACGTGCCGGCCTCGTTTGCATCGCCGCTCAGTCCGCTGGCCAACCCGGAGGTGGCGCCGCTGGCCTACGATCCCGAGCGCGGGAAGAAGATGCTGGAAGCTCTTGGCTGGCGCCTGCCCACGGCCGGCGGAAGCACGATGCGGGTGGCCTCCGGCGTGCGCGGCGTCACGGGCGGCACTCCGCTGCGCTTGGATCTGTATGCCGTGAGCGGAGTCCAACGTCGGGTGGCGGTGGAAATGTTGGCGGCCAACCTCGCCGAATGTGGTATCGCCTTGAACGTGCAATTCTTCGACAGCGGGCTGTTGCGTGCCGGGAGTGACGGCGCGGTGTTTGGGCGGCAGTTTACGATGGCCCAATACACCTGGCTGAGCGGCGCGACGCCTTCCTGTGAGTTGTATCTGGGCCGCGAAATCCCCTCGGCCGAGAATGGCTGGATCGGCCAGAATGCGACGGGCTTCAGCAACGCCGCATATGACGCAGCCTGCGAATCTGCGCTCGCCGCCTTGCCAGACGAGACCGCCTACACCGAAGGGTTCCGGCGGGCCCAGCAGATCTTCGCCGAGGCGTTGCCCTCGCTGCCGCTGTACCTCAAATTGCGCGTGCTGGCGGGCCGTCCCGATTTGGTGGGTCTGCAAGCAGACGCGACCTCGGCCTCCGGGTTGTGGAATATCGAGGCCCTTTCCCTGAGCGATTGAGGCAATGTGGTATACTTTCCTTCCAAATTAGCGTCCTGTGGTGCTGGGCGCCGACTGTGGGGGGGCCCGTTGCGGCAGCCGTGGGTCCGATCAGCCGGCCCTTGCGGTGCGGACCGCCCGGCGGAGATCGGATGCGATTTGGCTTCGGCGTCCCCTCTCGTGACCGTGCCGGACACGGCCGACACACAGCACACATCCGCACTCTGCAGCACCTAGACAACAGGGGGTTGTCGGCTTGCGAGGCCCTTTCGGCCGTCGTGAGCGTGTCCGCATATCCCCTCCAAATGGGGTGGAGGCAGACTGAGAGGTGTAATGGCAGATCTGCTAGATGTCAAAGGTCTGGAGACTCGCTTCAAGACGCGCGACGGGATGGTGCACGCCGTCAACGGAGTCTCTTTTAACATCAAGGAGGGAGAAACGCTTGGTGTGGTGGGGGAAAGCGCATGTGGCAAGACCGTTACGATGCTCTCCCTTCTGCGTCTCATTCCCGCCCCCCCGGGCAAGATCGCCGCGGGCACGGCGTTGTTCCAGGGCAGCGATCTGCTGACGATGACGGAAGAAGAGATCCGTCACGTGCGCGGCGCACGCATCAGCATGGTCTTTCAGGACCCGATGACCTCCTTCAACCCGGTGCTGACCATCGGCCGCCAGCTCACCGAGCCGCTCGAACTGCACCTTGGCATGAGTCAGGCTCAAGCGCGGGAGCGTGCGGTTGAGCTCATGCGCATGGTGAACATTCCCCAGGGCGAGGACCGCCTGAACGATTATCCGCACCAGTTCTCGGGCGGCATGCGCCAGCGGGTGATGATTGCCATGGCGCTCTCGTGCACCCCGCAGGTGCTGATCGCCGATGAACCTACGACGGCGCTCGATGTAACCATCCAGGCTCAGATTATCGAGCTGGTCAAGCGCTTGCGCGATGAGATCGGCATGGCCGTGATCTGGATTACCCACGACCTGGGCATTATTGCCGGGCTGGCCAAGCGCGTCCTGGTGATGTATGCCGGCTACATCATTGAAGAAGCGCCGGTTAAAGAGCTGTACGGCAACCCCCTGCATCCTTACACGATCGGCCTGATGGGCAGCCTCCCGCGGCTCGACGACCAGGAACACAGGCGGCTGATTTCGATCGACGGGCTGCCGCCCACCCTGTACGAGAAGCCTAACTACTGCCCGTTCGCCCCGCGCTGCACGTATGCCTACGAACGCTGCTGGAAGGAAAACCCCCTGCTCCTGCCCGTGGGTGTGGATCACCGTGCGGCTTGCTGGGTGGATGTCAAAACCGGGAGCCCTCGCGAATGAGCGACAACAACATCCTGCTGCGGGTGGAGCATCTCGTCAAGTATTTCCCGATCACGCGCGGGATCATCGTGCAGCGCCAGGTCGGCGCGGTTCACGCGGTGGACGACATTTCCTTTTTTATCAAGAGCGGCGAGACCTTTGGGCTGGTGGGCGAATCGGGCTGCGGCAAGTCGACGACCGGCCGCACGATCTTGCAGTTGTATCGCCCCACGTCGGGGCACGTCTACTTTGAGGATACTGACCTGACAACCCTCAAACCCGAGAAGATGCGCCTGATGCGGCGGCGCATGCAGATGATCTTTCAGGATCCGTACGCCAGCCTGAATCCGCGCATGACGGTCGGCGAAATCGTCGGCGAACCGCTGATCATCCACCAGGTGGCCAAAGGGGCCGCCGTGGAAGAGCGCGTCGAACAACTGCTCTCGCTGGTGGGCCTCAACCCGGCCTTCTCCAACCGCTACCCGCACGAATTCTCGGGCGGCCAGCGCCAGCGCATCGGCGTGGCGCGCGCCCTGGCCCTGCAGCCGTCGCTCATCATCTGCGACGAACCCATCTCGGCCCTGGATGTCTCGATCCAGGCTCAGGTGGTGAACCTGCTGGAGGATTTGCAGAGCCAATTCGGTTTGACTTACCTCTTCATCGCGCACGACCTCTCGATGGTGCGCCACATCAGCAACCGCGTGGCGGTCATGTACTTGGGCATCATCGTCGAGTTGGCCACCCGCGACGAGTTGTTCGCGCATCCGCTGCACCCCTACACGCAGGCCCTGATGTCGGCCGTGCCCGTGGCCGACCCGGCGGTGGAAGAGAAGCGCCATCGCATCATTTTGGAGGGTGACGTGCCTAGCCCAGTCAACCCGCCCTCTGGATGCCGCTTCCGCACCCGCTGCCCGCTGGCGCGCGAAATCTGCGCCGAGAAAGTGCCCGAGTGGCGCGAGATCTCGCCCATGCACTGGGTGGCCTGCCATATGGTCTGATTGCTCCACAGGTTCGGGAGGGAAGGAGGTGATGGCCGGGCTGTCGCATGGATAAGAATGGGTGAAACGTGCTCGACTCTTAGTTGAATCCCTTACAAGGAGGGGAAGCATGCGCACTAAGGTTTTGAGTGTTGCGTCTCTGCTCATCGTAGCTTCCGTGCTGCTCTCCGCCTGCGGTGGTGGTGCCACCCCGCAGACCGTGGTGCAGACAGTGGTGGTGCCGGGTGCCTCGACGATCGTGGAGGTCACTCCGACCCCCGTGCCGGCGAAGGATCCGAGCATCGTGGGCGTCAAGGCCATCGATGCCACTACCCTGGAGATCACCTTCAAGCAACCGGCGGCCTACAACGCGAATATCGCAGGCATGTGGATTGCCCATGCGCAGCCCCAGTGGCTCATCGAGGAGAAGGGCGGACGCTGGACTGAGACTGGCTTTTTCCAGGGCTACGGCCCGTACACGCTGAAAGAGTGGGTCCACGACTCGAGCATTACCCTGATCAAGAACCCCTTCTGGCCGGGGTCGGAAGCAATCCCGCAGGCCAAGATCGACGAAGTCAATCAGGTGATGCTGGATGAGTCGCCGGCCTTCGCCGAGTACGAGGCGGGCAACTTGGACGTGGCGGCCGTGCCGCTGGCCGATAGCGACCGCGTCAAGGCCGACCCGGTTCTCTCGAAGGAATACTCGATCGGGCCCGACCTGTGCACCTACTTCTACGGCTTTAACACCAAGGCCCCCGTGGTCGATGACCAACGTGTGCGCCTGGCGCTCTCGATGGCTGTCGACCGCCAGGGCCTCATCGACAACGTGACCAAGGGCGGTCAGCAACCGGCGCAGTGGTTCTCGCGCCCCGGCCTGGCCGGCTCGCCCACGATCGACAAGTACCCCGACCTGGGCGTCAAGTACGATCCGGTCGGCGCCAAGGCGCTCCTGGACGCGTATCTAGCCGAGAAGGGCACTACCGCCGATAAGCTCGACCTGACCCTGATGTTCAACACCTCCTCAGGGCATCAGAAGATTGCCGAGGCCATCCAGCAGATGTGGAAGACCAACCTCGGACTGGATGTGAAGGTGACCAATCAGGAGTGGAAGGTCTTCCTGAAGACCATCCTCGACCCGGTCGCCACACCGCAGATCTTCCGCCTCGGCTGGTGCCAGGACTACCCGGATGCCAACAACTTCCTCAAGGAGGCGATTGGCTTCGGTGGCTCCAACAACCCGGCGGCGGGCGGCGGCCTCAACTGGAAGAACGACACGTATGAGGCCCTGATCTCTCAGGCCGCAGCAGAGTTGGACCCGGTCAAGCGCGTCGACCTGTACGCCCAGGCCGAGGAAATCCTGGTCAAGACCGATGCCGCGATGATCCCGATCTACTGGTACACCCGCTTCTCGGCCACCAAGCCGTACATCACCCGCACCTACTCGGTGATTACAATGCAGCACTTTGAGAAGTGGTCGAGCCCCAACAAGATCCTGCACCTGAACACCGGCGGCTCGGGCGACGTGCCAACCATCGATCCGGCACTGTCGACGGATACGACCTCGGTGCAGATAGTGGAGGAGACCACGGTTGGCCTCTCTCGCCAGAACGAAGTCACCACTCTGGTCGAGCCGGGCATGGCCACCTCCTGGGACATCTCGGCAGATGGCCTGACCTATACCTTCCATCTGCGCAACGATGTTCCGTGGGTCAAGTACAACGCCCTCACGGGCCTGGTCGAGAAGGTACTCGATGCCGATGGCAATGTGCGCATGGTTACTGCACAGGACTTCGCCTACGGCATTCTGCGCAC
Source organism: Anaerolineae bacterium (assembly GCA_041479415.1). Taxonomy (GTDB): domain Bacteria; phylum Chloroflexota; class Anaerolineae; order Anaerolineales; family RBG-16-64-43; genus RBG-16-64-43. The sequence goes on along the minus strand of JBGOXY010000001.1, from coordinate 2,939 downwards.
TCTCGCCCCGGAGACGGCTTCCGACTACGCGTACGTCCTGACCTTCGCTATTCAGGGCGCCGCGGACTACAACACGCCGTAGAACGATCTTGCTGGCTGGGGGGAGGCTTCGGCCTCCCCCCTCCCTGGAGCCGCCTTACCCGACGTGAACGCCATCGGGGTGTGCCGTTGACAGGCAAACGTGTGCAACGACCCAGCGCGATGGCGCGCACCCCAATTGAGAGGAGCGGCGGAGAAGGACGACCGGGTTTTGAGGCGAGCTGCGAGGGGTGCACCAACCCGACGCCATTCTGCTAAGGAGTAGTCCCGTGGGTAGATACATCGTTCGCCGTCTGCTGTGGATGCTGGTCGTTTTGTTTGCGGTCTCGGCGCTCACCTTCCTGTTGATGCACTCCGTCCCGGGCGGCCCGTTCGACCGCGAAAAGAGGCTACCGCAGGAGATCCTCGATAACCTTAACGCGCGCTACCACCTGGACGAGCCGCTGGTGGTGCAGTACGGGAGGTACATATACGAGGTGCTTATCCCCCAGTTCTCGTCGGTGGCGCCCGGAATGTCACTGACGGACGACGCCTTTATCAACATCAAGATGAGTGACCACCTTTGGCTCAAGTGGATGAACTTCGGCCCCTCCTACGCCTCACGAAGCCGGACGGTCAACGACATCTTCCGCGAGCAACTGCCTATTTCGGGCCAACTTGGCCTCATGTCGATCACCTTTGCGATCCTGCTCGGCATTCCGCTGGGCATCCTGGCTGCGCTGAAGCAGAACACGGTGTGGGACTACCTCGGGATGAGCGTGGCGATCTTCGGTGTGTCGGTGCCAGTGATCGTGCTGGGGCCGATCCTGGTATGGATTTTCGGCGTCACGTTGAAGTGGTTTCCGCCCACCGGGTGGGGCGCCAAACCGCCCTACGTGCTGGGCTTCTTGCCCTCCAATATCGGCCCGGAGTATTTTAAGTACGCTGTTATGCCTGTTGTCGCGCTGGGCCTGGTCAACTCCGCCATTATCGCACGCCTGACACGCGCCTCGCTGCTACAAGTGGTGCGCGAGGATTACATCCGCACCGCGCGCGCCAAGGGCCTGTCCGAACGCGTGGTCATCACCCGCCATGCGCTGAAAAACTCGCTCATCCCGGTGGCGACGATCCTGGGGCCGCTCTTCGCCGCGCTGGTGACGGGCACCTTTGTCGCCGAGCTCATTTTCGGCATTCCGGGGATGGGCAAGTACTTCGTCACCAGCATCACCAACCGCGATTACCCGGTCATCATGGGCACCATCCTCTTGTACGCGATGCTGCTGGTCGTGGCCAATCTTCTGGTAGATCTCATCTATGCGTTCCTGGATCCTCGCATCCGCTACACGTAGAGCGTGGAGGTCGTAATGTCCGTACAAACTGAAATGCTGCGTGTCGGAGCGGGCGGCCAGCCCCTCACCCGCAAGCGCGAAAGCCTGTGGGCGGATGCCTGGCGGCGCCTGCTGCGCAACCGCGCAGCGGTGATGGGCGGGGTCATCGTGATCCTGCTCGTCCTGACGGCCCTGCTGGCGCCGTTCATCGCACCCAAGCCCTTCGCCGAGCAGGTGCTGATCGACAACAACAAGGTACCCACCTGGGTGCTGGCGATTTTCAGTAACATGAAGGGCTACGCCAAGATCAGCAACGATTATCTTCTGGGCGCCGACTACGTCGGGCGGGATCTGTTCAGCCGCATCGTGTACGGCACGCGAGTTTCCCTTTCGGTGGCCCTCATCGGCCCGATCATCAGCCTGCTCATCGGGGTGGCCTTCGGCTCAATCTCGGGCTACTTCGGGGGGCGGGTCGACAACATCATGATGCGCCTGGTGGACGTACTGTACGCCTTCCCCACTCTGCTCTTCATCATCCTGCTCATGGCCTTCTTCCGCTCGACCTTCGCCAAACCCGACCCGGGCTCCCCCGCTTACGCCATCAGCCAGCTCGATACGCGCATGGGCGGATTGTTGTTCATCTTCATGGGCATCGGCCTCACCGCCTGGGAAACCATGGCGCGCCTCACCCGCGCGCAAGTCCTTTCGGTGCGCGAGAAGGAATACATCGAGGCGGCCCACACCATCGGGGCGGGGCACCTTCGCATCATGTTCCGCCACATCCTGCCCAACATCGTCGGGCCGCTCATCGTCAACGAGACCCTGACTATCCCCGCGTATATCTCCTTCGAGGCCTTTCTTTCGTTCATCGGCCTGGGGGTCAACCCGCCCACGCCCTCCTGGGGCGCCATGATCTCGGATGGAGGGCAGGTCATCCGCACCTATCCCAATCAGGCCGTGTTTCCGGCCCTGGCGCTGGCCATCACCATGTTCGCCTTCAATTTCCTGGGCGATGGCCTGCGCGATGCGCTCGACCCACGCCTGAGAGGCACGCAGTAGATTCGTGTAGGATGACTGCATGAGAGTCACGACGTTAGTGAGCTCGGCGGGGATGGCTCTGGCCATCCCCGCTTTCGTCATGCTCGGCGTGGCGTTTCGCCCAGGGCCGGCCCTTACCAGCACGCCATCTCCCGCGGCGAGCCCCACGCCTTTCCAGTTTCAAATGCTGGCGCGGCGGCTGATCATCCCGGACCTGGGCCCGGATGCGACCCAGGCCGACTACGGCGAGCGGGCATACATCCTCGTGTGCTCGGCCTGCCACGGCGACCGCGGCCAGGGTCTGACCAGCGAATGGCTTGCGCAGTGGGCACCCGCAGATCAGAACTGCTGGCAATCGAAGTGCCATGCTCTCAACCACCCTCCAGACGGATTCGTGTTGCCGCGCTACGCGCCGCCGCTGCTCGGTCCCAACACGCTGCTGCGCTTCAACACGGCCCTCGAACTGCACGACTTCATCCGCCAGGCAATGCCCTGGCAGGACCCCGGCAACCTGGCCGAAGATGAGTTCTGGAACATCACGGCCTACCTCGTGCG